>JANYFU010000384.1 GCA_025359665.1 Caulobacteraceae bacterium | reverse complement strand
GGCGACCTGGGGCGCGGTCAGGCAGGTGGGATGATCTTCGCCCGGCGGACAGGCGACGCTGGCCAGATCGAAGCGGCATTGCGCCGGCTGGGCGACGAAGCGTCCGCCGCCGCACCCGGCCAGCGCGCCGGCTTCAAGGGTCTTGCGCTGGTCGGCGCCAAGATAGGCGCCCGGTTTGGCGAGGGACTGGACGTCGTAAGCCGCCAGAGTCAGCAGGCCGGTAAAGTCATAGGCCGGCGCTCCGGCGACGATGCCGTCGAAATCGGTGGGAAACCTCTGGGCTTCCATCAGCGCCTCGCGGCCGCCGTCCGAGCAGCCCTGGAAATAGGCGTATTTCGCGCCCGTCCCGGTGTAGGCGCGGATCAGTACCTTGGCGGTGTCGGTGGTCTCCTTCAGCGCCCGCCAGCCGAAATCGACGACCTTTTCCGGATGGCCGACGGCCCAGCGCCCGTCGGTCCCGTCGGTGGTCTGGTGACCATCGTCGGTGGCCGCGACCGCATAGCCGCGCGCCGCCACGGCCGCCAGGCGCGGAGAGCTGATCGAGCCGGCGAAGCCGCCATTGCCAAGCTGCACAAAGCGTCCGTTCCAGGCCGCGCCGGCAGGAATCCATACCTCGATACGGATGTCGGAGTCGGCGGTGGGACGGCTGGTGAGGCGTATCCGGCAGGCGGCGGAGGCGCCGGCTGGAACGTCGGCGGCGTCGGTGACTGTCGCATGAGGCAGGGTCAGCGCCTTGATTTCCACGCAGGGGCTCTCCGCGCGTGCGGCGCCGGACGCCACAAGGCCCAGGCCGAGCACAGCCGCGACCAGTCCGATCCAGAATGTGTTCATCGCCTGCCTTCCCCTGCCTCGATGTTGCGCCCAACATGCGCGGCCTGGGGGACCGTGGTCAATTCCGATCGGCGACGGAACGCCTTGAACGGACTCCTATCGGACCGCGAACAGCTGGCACCATCCGTTGGGCGGGATGTCGCCTTCGACCAGCTTGCAAAGGCCGGGGCCGGCCGGATCGGCGCCCGGAATGAACGAAGCGCACAGACCGCAGCGTCGGTCGCCCTTGGGGGCGTATTGGTAGCCAGCGGCGGCCTTGGCGATCTTGGCCGAGGCTGCCTGGGCGCGCCAGACGCCGGTCAGGGTGGAGACAATGGCCAGAGCGCCGCCACCCAGCCACTGACGACGATCAAGGCCCGGGCGGCGCGGGGCGGTCATTTGGTGACGATGGCGCGCTGCATCGGCGCCAGCTTGGCGAGCAGGCGGTTCTGGGCCGGGAACGGAACGTGTTCCTTGTTCATGGCCAGCTGCAGGTCCTCGGCCAGGGCGTTGAAGTCGAGGTTTTCCAGACCCATGCCGGCGTGGGCGGCCTTCATGTCCTTGCCGGCGTAGGCGCACGGACCGCCGACCAGATAGCAGACCTGGGCCTTCAGCTCGAGCCGCAGGCGAACGAGGTTTCGGCCCTCGAAGCGCTTTGAGATGCGGGGATCGGCGACCCAGCGATCGACGGAGTCGTCGATCACCCGGTCGATGCCCGGCTGTTCGTGGAAGGCCTTATACACGCTCATGCCGCCGATAGGATTGCCGCCGGCGGGATTGTCGAACACCGGCGAGGCGGCGAGGGCCGGCATGGCGAACAGGCCCGACAGGCCGAAGATCAGCCCGAGGAGACGATGGCGTCGGTGGAAGGCCAGGGTTGGTTTGGTCATGGGGAGGGTCCTGATACGAAGGGGAGCGGCTAGAATCCGGCCTGGAGCGAGACGAAGACGCCGCGCTGGTTCTTGAAGGTGGCGATGGAACCGAGGTCGACATAGGCCACGGTGGCCGACAGATGTTTGTTCAGCGCGTAGGCCGCGAAGATGTCGAACCAGTCGTCCTCCTTGGCGAACGCCAGATTGCTGGGCTTGGTGCGATATTCCCCGCCCACCACCAGATGGCGGGTGAGCAAATAGCCCACCGAACCCTCGAACTCGGGACGGTAGGTGTCGCTGAGCGTGCCGCCGAAGCCGAGCAGGCCGGTCTGGTTGGCCTTGGTGACCCGCAGGGTGGTGTTGATCACCAGGCTCTGGTTGAGAAGCACCTTGGTGGCGGCGACATAGTAGTCGATACCGTCCTCATGCTGGCCACCCACGGCGTGGACGATCGGCCCCTGTTCGTTGTGCTTGTACTGTAGGCCGACCGCGACCTGAGGCAGCAGGCTGTCCTGGTCATAGACCGCGTCGCCGAACAGCTTGATCTTCGCGCCGACCACATCCTGGTGGAAGGCGAAGCCGCTTCCCAGCCCAAGCGCCGCGCCGGTGGCGCCTGTATCGAAGTCCTGCCTGGCGAAGGAAACCTCCACCCGGTCAAAGAAACCCAATGACGCGCCGTAGGTGACGAAATCATAGTTCGAGAGGCTGGCGTAGCTGACGTGAACGTTGCCGCCGATAGCGTCTCGCGTACCATAGCCGGAGATCACCGCCCAGGTGGCCAAGCCGCCGCCGGCGGCCCCTTCGATGTTGCTGACTCCCTGGGTCAGCAGGAGCCGGCCGCTGTCGACATAAGGGATCGCCTGCGGAGCGGCGTCATCAGCATGAGCGATCCCGGCCATGGCGACCCCCAGCGCGAACACGGTCGCGGCAAGTCCGCGAGGGATCAAATCGTGCATGGGTGTGGTCCTGTTCCGTCGTCGCCGGGCGGTTTCGCCAGACAGAGCTACGGAGCCGGCCCGACCAGGGATGCAGCCTCGCTCTAAAATATTCGCGCCGAGGCAGCACCGATCGGCGCGGGGTTTCGTAAAGACCGCGAACAGGGTGCGGGTATTTGGCGTCTCACGGACGCGGGGCGGACGTACGGCATGGATATGGACACCCAGCGAGACGCGCTTCGCTCGGCGCTGCTGCGTTCCGGACACGGAGAGGGTTCGGCGTTGAAGGAGGTCTACGACAAGACTTCGGCGAAGCTTTTTGGCGTCTGCATGCGTATCTTGGGGGACCCCGGCGAGGCGGAGGACGTGTTGCAAGAAGTCTATCTATCGGTGTGGCGCAATGCGGCGGCGTTCGACGCCGCCCGGGCGAGCCCGATCACCTGGCTGGCGACGATAGCCCGCAATCGATCGATAGACCGGCTGCGCGCCCGCCGCCCCGGTCGCTCGGACCCGATCGACGCCGCGCTTCAGGTGGCCGATAGCGAGCCGTCCGCTCTGACCCGGATGGCGGTGGGCCAGGACGTCACCCGACTCCACGATTGCGTCGGTGAACTGGAAGCCCTGCACCGGGACGCGATCAGGGCGGCCTTTCTGGACGGCCTCACCTACGAGGTCCTGGCGACGCGCGCGGGAGTTCCGTTGGGCACGATGAAGAGCTGGATCAGGCGGTCCCTGTTGAAACTCAGAGTGTGCATGGATCGATGAGCGACCACGGCTCCCCCTCCGAGGACGACCATAATGACCATCTCGCGGTCGAATATGTGCTGGGCGTGCTCGACGCCGAGGCGCGGTCGCGGGCCGCCGAGCGTCTGGCCAACGAACCGGCCTTCCGCGCCGAGGTTGAGGCCTGGGAGCGGCGCATGGTGCCGCTGATGGACGAGGTGGCGCCGGTGACGCCACCCGCCGATTTGTGGGCTCGCGTCGCGGCGTCCATCGCGCCGGCGTCGAACGTGATTCCTCTGAAGGCCAGGTCCCGGGTGTGGGATCAGGTCGGTGTCTGGCGGGCGGCGACGGGGGGCCTCGCCGCCGCCGCCGCGGGCCTGGTGATCGTGCTGGCTGTCAGGCCACCGGCCGCGCCGGCGCCGAGCTCCCCGCCATCACTCTCGCCGCAAAGCGGGGGCCTGACCGCGAAATTGGCGACGCCGGGCGGAAAGGTGCTCTTCGTGGCCCTGCTCGACAGATCGCAAGACCGCGTCACGGTGGTTCCGGTCAGCGCGGTGAAAGCCGGCGGGCGCGCCGCCGAACTGTGGGTCATCGCCGTTGGAGGCGCGCCGAAGCCGGTCGGTCTTCTGGACACAGGCAAGTCGCTCTCGATGACCTCCTCGATGCTCTCGGGCGCCAATTCCCACGCGGTTTTCGCCGTATCGCTGGAACCGGCGGGCGGCTCGACGACCGGCGCCCCGACCGGGCCGGTGATCGCCACGGGCGCGCTTGAGATTCTATAGGCGGCGTCGTCCGCTCGGGGCGACGGTCAGGCCGCCTTGGCCACCGCCGTCGGGGCGGCGAAGCGCCAGGGTTGGCCGTTTCCATTCGCCGCGGCCAGCTGGGATGCGGCGAACGGCCAGTTCGGCAGGGCGTCGAACCACGCCTCGAGATAGGCCTTCCGGTCGTTCTGGTAGTCGAGATAATAGGCATGCTCCCATAGGTCGCAGACAAGCAGCGGAGTGGCGGCGTCGGTGACGATGTCGTGAGCATCATGGGTGCTCTTGACGGCGAGCTTGCCGCCATCGGCCACCAGCCAGACCCAGCCCGAACCGAAGTGCGCGGCGCCTTCCTTGACGAACGCTTCCCGCAATTGGGCCAAGCCTCCGAACGACGATTGAATGGCCGATTGCAGATCGTCGCCTGGCTTGGCCGCGTGGGGCGACATCGCCTGCCAGAAGAAGGCATGGTTCCAGGCCTGGGCGGCGTTGTTGAACAGCTTGGCCGCGCTCGCGCCACCGCCGGCGCTCTGGCGGATCACGTCCTCAAGGCTGGCGGGGGATCGGCCCTCCTGATCGAGAAGCTCGTTGAGCGTCTTCACATAGGTGGCGTGATGTTTGTCGTGGTGAAAGTGGAGGGTTTTGGCCGACATCGCCGGCTCAAGCGCTTCATAGCCGTAGGGCAGATCGGGAAGACTGAACATCGGGAGCACTCCTGTTAGAACCGAAACCCCCCGACCGGCGTTTGGTTTCAGGTTTTTCATGCCCACTCCGCAGTGGCGCGTTGAGCGTTGAGCCGGCGCGGACCGTCCAGACGGCCGCCACGGCGACCGTTTGCGCCTGAAGGGTGCGTGTTCCACTTTTGAGCGAATTCGTGGAACGATGCGGGACGCGAGGGGTTTATGTTAAACGGTGTCCAATGCGGAACCGCCGGTCCAGCGGAGGCGGCGCCATGGCCCTATATCGATTGGGAACCCGATCGGGCGCATCGCTCTGGATGCTTGGCGTTGCGGCTTTGCTGTTCGTCGGAGCTCGTCAGCAAAGCCATGCTCAGGACGGCATGGCGCGGCCCGAGAAGGTCGCCCCGCCGCACCCCGGCCTTAACGGACATCCCACGGCTGGCCGAGAGGTTTTTCGCTTCGAGACGTTCGGCAACGAGGGGTTCTGGACCGGCGCCATGCGTCTGCCGCAGGGGATCATGAAGGCCAAGGTCACCCCGATCGATGCCCTCAAACTTGGCTTGGTCGTGGACATTGACGCCGTGCCCGCCGATCTGCGCGGCGCCCTGGCCGCCGAGTTGAAGACCGATCTTTCGCCGGCCCACGCCCCGCTGCTCAACGATCCGGCGATGACGATGAAATTGATCGCCGCCAACGCCATACCGGGTTTCGTGCCCAAGGGCGACAAGGTCGGCGTGTCCTGCGCTCTGTGCCACACCACCACCGACGCCTCGGTGTTCAGCCTTCCTGGCGGCGGGACCATCGGCCACAGGCAGGACGGCCGGTCCAACCTCAATCTGAACTTCGGCAAGATTCTCGCCGCGGCGGAGAACCCTCTGGCGTTCTATCCATTCCTGCAAACGGCCTCTGGCGGCGCGACGATCGGCCGAGCGCCTCACGGACTCACCCCGCAATCGAGCGAAGCGGACGCAAGGGCCTATCTGAGCAATCCCGCGTTCTACCCAGTGGGCATGTTCGACGACACGCCGGACGGCAATGGCAATCCGGTCGTGACCACCCCCCTCTTCCGGCAGGATCTGGCCGCGCCCTTCGGCAGCGCCGGCGAACAGGCGGGTCTCGAGGGTTTCTCGAACGGCGTCTACACCGTCGCCTTCGACCCGACCTCGTTGGCCACGCCCAATGGGCGCAAGTTCCTCACCGCCGTGGGCGGAAAGGCGGGGACCCAGCTTTCCGACGACTACGCCATGGTTCTGCGGAAGACCCATGTCACCGGCTACCCGTTCAGCCAGGCGACAGGCGGCTACAAGGTCGGCGATCCTGCTACCCTGGTGGGGCGCAGGGTCGACGAGCAAAAGCTTGCCGATCTGCGATCCTACCTCGAATCCCTGCCGGCCCCGCCCGGGGCGAGGGTCGACACCGCCATGGCGGCGCGAGGACGCCGGGTGTTCGCCGACAGTTGCAAGTCCTGCCACAACGCCAATCAGAGCAAGCCGGTCAGCTCGACCCTGGTGGAGATGAACCGGATCTGGCCCGGGTATCATCCCACGGTGCTGGCGCGGCGCATGCCGCCCCTGGACCCGATCCAGAACGCGCCGGGAACCTTCGATGACAAGATGGTTGTGGTGGACGCCAGTCCGGGCGGCGGTCATCGCGGCAACGCCATCCCCATGCTGCTCGATCTGGCCGACAAGCCGATGTTCCTGCACGACGGGTCGGTGCGCACCCTCGGCGATCTGCTCAATCCACGTCGCGGCCCCACGGCGCCCCATCCCTTCTATGTCGCGGGCGCCGGGCAGAGGGCGGATGTGGTCGAGTATCTGCGAGGCCTCGATGCCAATAGCGATTCCGGCCGCTGAGGGCGCCCCCGGACAACGGGTTCCCATCGTTTGCGTCGGTGGATCGGCCGGAGGCCTGGACGCCTACACACGATTGCTGAGCAACGTGTCGGCGGACATGGGCGTGGGGATCGTCATCGTCAATCAGCTCCGGACCGTGGCCACCCAGCTCCATATTTGGGCTCCGCCCAAGCTTTTGCCGTGCTGGGCGCCTCCACCGTGACCAATACAGGCCCTACCACCATCGGTGGGGATCTGGGGGTTTGGCCTGGTCTGGCGATCGTCGGTCAAGGTTCGATCACGCTGACGGGAGCCCCGCACGCGGGGGACGCCGTCGCTTGGCAGGCCCAGAGCGACGCCAAAGGCGCCTTTACCACACTCGCGGCGCTGCCGTTCGTCGTCGACCTCACAGGAAAGGACCTCGGCGGCATGGTCCTGACGCCTGGAGTCTACAGATTTTCATCGTCGGCGCAGCTGACAGGCGTACTCACTTTGGATTTCGCCGGGCAACCGGGCGGCGATTTCGTATTTCAGGTCGGCTCAGCGCTCACCACCGCCAGCGGATCCGACGTCACGGTCTTGAACGGCGTCTCGTCCGGCGGGATCTATTGGGAAATCGGTAGTTCCGCCACGCTCGGAACGAGCACGAGCTTTGCCGGCAACATCCTCGCCGACCAGAGCATTACGCTGGATAGGTCGGCCTCGATCCTCTGCGGTCGCGCCATTGCGCTAAACGAGGCGGTGACCATGGACACCAATACGGTGTCGAACAATTGCATGACCGGAGGTGATTACGGAACAGGCCGCAAGGACTTCGGCAGTTACGGGTTCAGCGGCGGCTCTCCAGCGCCGGAACCAGCCATGTGGTCGATCATGCTCACGGGCTTCGGGGCGGTCGCGGCGATTGCGCGGCGTCAGCGGAGCGCCCGGCGCAAGGTCCAACACGCTTAACCTCGTTGCCCGCAACCTCCACCTCAATCCAATCCAAAATATTGATGATTTAGCAATAGTATGGCGGATGAAAAGCGGAGGCTGACGGCGTGACCGAAACTTGCCGGACAATGGCTGACATTCTGGCAGCCAAAAGTCGGCGAGCGACGGCGTAGCCGCCGTCAGCCTTATGGCACGGCCCGGCTTGGCGAGGGCCTGAATATCGTAGGCCGCCAGGGTCAGCAGGCCGGTGAAGTCGTAAGCCGGCGCGTCGGCGACGATACCGTCGAAATCGGCTGGAAACCTCTGGGCTTCCATCAGCGCCTCGCGCCCGCCGTCGGAACAGCCCTGGAAGTAGGCGAACTTCGCCCTTGTTCCGGGGTAGGCGCGGATCAGTGCCTTGGCGGTGTCGGTGGGACGGCTGGTGAGGCGTATCCGGCAGGCGGTCGCGGCGCCGGAAGCAACCTCCGCGGCGTCATTGACGGTCGCATGGGGAAGGGACGCAGCCTTGAGGTCGGCGCAGGGGTTCGCGGCCCGGGCGCCGTCGGGCGCCGCAAGCGTCAGACCGAAACCCGCCACGGCCAGCCCAATCCAAAAGCTCTTCATAACGCGCCCTTCCCTGCTTCGCCTTTGAGCGGAGCATGCGGGGGGGGGCGCCGGTCAATTAGGGCGGCGACCGCGCGATTTTTGAAGAGCCTCGCAACTACGGTTCACCAACGCCCATGGCATGGGTCCGGGCCTCGATTTCCTCGGCTTTACAGTGGATCCAGTCCATCAGAGCCATGAACACGCCCGACGCCAGGAAGGTCACGTGGATCGCCACCTGCCAGATCAGAGTGTTCTGGGTCTCCGGATGGTCACCCAATGACATGAACGATTTCAGCAGGCTGATAGCCGAGATCGCGACGATCGAGGCGATGAGTTTCATCTTCAGGCTTGAGAAATCCACCTTGCCCATCCAGCTGGGCCTATCGACCTCGGCGCTTGTATCGATCTTGGAGACGAAGTTCTCATAGCCCGACAAAATGACGATCAGGATCAGATTGGCGGCCAGGCTCAGATCGACGAGGGACAGGGCCAGAAGGATGGCGTCCTCGGCTCTGACATCCGTGGTTAGCAGGCGGGGGCCCTCTTTGATTACTTCCGCGACGAACACCCAGAGCAACAGTGGCAGGACCAGAAGCAGGCCCACATACATCGGAGCCAGCAGCCAGCGCCCACTGAACAGCCCCGCCTCCAACAGCCGCTCGACGCGTGAAGGAGGGTTTGGGGATTTCGCGGGTTGAGACATGAGAACTCCTTGGGCGACGGACAGTGGCGCGAAGGGTTTGAAGACTTGAATGGCGAAATCAAGCCGGTGAGATGAATCAAGCGGCGACCAACCCTCTTCACCAATGGCGACACGCCCGACTTATTGCTTTCGGCCCTGGAAAGTGGCCGCCAGGGCGAAGCAAGTCATACCGAGCCAACCTGCAAGGGGGCGACAGGCGCGCGGCGTATTAGTGCGGATGCCCGATGGATGGGTCGCGCCGCCGTAGCGACACCACGCGGCGGCACACGATCTCGATTTGCGCTGACAACACCTCTCCACTCCGTCAAGAACGTCCGGAATGGAAAGGTCGTCACATGCAGATGAATGAGCTGGGCTTCTATACACTGGCAGGACAGCCCAAGTCGCCGGCCGACCTGATCGATGAGGTGCGCGACGCCGAGGCGCAGGGCATCGGGGC
>JANYFU010000373.1 GCA_025359665.1 Caulobacteraceae bacterium | reverse complement strand
TTGAAGAAGAAGACCACTTCGCTGTCGCTTGAGGCGATGCAGTGGAAAGACCCTCCGAGGTGGGCGAACGCGTTGCTCAGCTCGGGAAAATTCGTCAGCGGCACCCAGGCGTAACGCACATCGTCGCCTTTGTATTCGTCCGCCTGTGGCAGATCGACGAACCTCAAGCCCGGATGATCGAGCATGGCGGTCACCTGCGGCACGTCCGTGCCCCACTCGAACCGCCTGGGTTCGCCATCGACCTTGAACGACAGGCCCGACCCGAACACGCGTTGCAAGACCGCAGCGCGACCGGGCCGGGGCGGGGCGGGGTGGTCGCTGTCGACCGCGGAATCGGCGTGAGCCGAATTGGCCTGCACGTCCTGGTCATCCGAGGTTTCGTCCCCGTCGTTCACGCCCGCGTCGTCGCGGGCCGCCGGCCGGGCCTGATCGTCCTGGTCGTTCTGCGACATAGGCTTGGGGCCCCCCGCGTCGCCGTCGGGCTGACCCGGCTCCCCCCCGCCGCGTGTCGCCCCACCGATGTCGCGCGACGCCAGAATCGTATCGTCGCCCGGGAAAGGTTGGAAGTGACCCCTGTGGTCGGGGCCGTTGAAGATGAACTGGACTTCCGTCGCGGGCGCGCTGACCCAGGGAATCTGCTTGTTGGCCGTGAGCCTGGTCACGCGGTGGTTCACCTGGCTCGCGACCGTGGCCATCTCGATGCCGTTCTGCCTGAGCACCGCCATGATCGACTGGGCATAGGGGCCGTTGGCCGCGTCCGGCGTGTCATAGGCCGGCATGTCCGGCGATGTGGCGAACCACACCGCTACGCCCCCAGGCCTCTTCACATCGGCCATGCCGCCGGCAAGCCTCAGGCCCGCCTTCGCGCCCTCGACGGCAATCGACGTCCGGCACGCGTCGAGCATCAGGATCTTGATCTTGCTGGCGCCGAGGGCGTTCAGCTCGCCGAGCAGATTGTCGAGCGAAATGGCGCGGTCGCCCAGCGAACTCAGATTGCTCGTGGACATCGCCGGCATGTCGACGGGAATCAGGTAGTTCTTGCCGTCCTGCTGCACGCCGTGGCCGGAAAAATAGATCACCACCACGTCGGCGGTCTGGGCCTTGGCGAGGAAATCGTCCTTGGCGTCCGCGATCTGGTCATGACCGAGGTCGTGCAGGGCGTGACCGCCGACCACGGTGAAGCCGACACCCTGAAGGGCGGCGGCGACCAGATCCGCGTCGTTCCCCGAGTTCTTCAGGCGCGGCCAGCCGTTGGTGTTCCGGTAGGCGGCGTTGCCGATGACCAGCGCGACCTCGCGCAAGGGCGGAGACGTCGCCGCCTGGGCGAGCCCCGGCGCCAGCGCTGCCACCAGTAGGACCCAAGCCACAATCGCCCTGCGGCCCGCGGCGCAGGCGCCGCTCATGAGTCCGGTCATGGTCGAGCCCCCCTGGAAAGCCTTGCCAGCAGAAGCCCAATAGCCGAACCATGCAAGTGAATCGTTGTCAGGAGCGGTCGCCATGTGGAGGACAATAATCCCGGCGCTTTGGGCGATGTCTATCCTGGCGACGGGCGCGGCGCACGCGCAAGACTGTGCGCCCGGCGCCGGCGCCCAGAGCTTCGTCTTCGTCGGGATCGATCACTATTTGGTCACCGACCGACCCGGCCACGGAAAGGATCTGAAGAATCTCTCCGGACCCGAGAACGATGTCGTCATGATCAAGGCGGCCATCGCCAGCGCCTATGGCGTGGACCTGACGGCGCGGGCCAGGGGGTCCGACGGCTGTGAACGTCCCGGTGGCCGCGGCGTCACCCTGATCGGCGCCTGCGCGACACGCCAGGCGGTGCTCGGCGCGCTTTTGGGCGCCGTGGGGGCCTCGCGGGCCTGCGACACCGTGATGTTCTATTTCGCCGGGCACGGTGCGGAGGATCCGGACACGCGCGGGGTCTCCGCCGGCCAGGAGGGCGCGATCCTGCCGGTCAACGCGAGACGCGACCCCAACGACGCCGGGGACGCCGACATCGCCGGCTGGGAGATCGACACCATCGTCCGCCAGGCCACCTCCAGGGGCGTGAACCTCGTCACGGTGTTCGATTCCTGCCATTCGGCGGCGGCCACCCGGAGTGCGGTGGCGGGCGTCGAGCGTGTCGCGCCGCCGATGTCGCCGCGGCAGAGGCGACCGGCCTACGCCCCGCCGTCGCCCGCCACCTCCGGGACCCGGTCCGCGGAGGGATACCACGTCCATCTGGCCGGCGCGGCCCACGACGGCGTGTCCTGGGAGGCGCCGATCGCCGATCTCGGCGGGGAGGCGCACGGTCTGTTCACCTACGCGTTGTCCCGGGCGATCCTGCGGGCGTCGCAGGCGCCAGGCGCGCCTCCCACCTATCAACAGATCATGGACGCCGCCCTGACCCTGATGCCAGCGGGATATGACCAGAGCCCCTATCGCGAGGGTCCCGCCCAGGACGCTTTCCTCGGCGCCGCCGTCGGCGGACGCCTCGCCCGGGCCCTGCCTGTTCCGGCGGGAGGGTTCTCGCTCGACGCTGGAACCTTGTCCGGCGTCACCCAGGGCTCCACATATGGACTGTTCGCCACCCCGCTCGCCCCCGGGGCCGCGGGTCCCGAAGCCGCCCCCGTGGCCGTCGTGGATCAGGCCGACCCCTACTCGGCCCACCTCCGCGTGACCTCCGGCGCGCCGCCGGGTGGTCCGCTCTGGGCGCGCGAGATCAGTCACCGGTTTGGTGACAACGCGCTGAAGGTCCGCATCGATCTCAATGCCGCCCTCAAGGCGAGGATCACCACGGCGCTCGGCGACGCCGATATCGTGCAGGTCGTCGCGGACGGGCCGCAGTATGTCTTGCGCCCGGCGCCGAAGGTTGGAGTGGCGATCTATTCGCTGGACCGGCATCGCGCGGCGCCGGGACGAGACGACGGACTTGCTGGTTATGATCCGGCGAACACCGATTTCGCCGACAAGGTCAAACAGGCGCTGATCAAGATCGCCACCTATCACGAAGTCCTCGACCTGGTAGGTCAGGCGCGCGGCCCCGCGCCCGGAATCGCGATCGTCGGACCGGACGATGCGCCGGGCCAGTGCGGCGGGGTCCGCAATGCGCCGAATTTGGCCAAGGTCAGGCTGAAACAGCCCTTCGACCTCGTGATCAGCAACCCGCCCGGCCGCTATCTGACGCTCATTCAGTTGCTGCCCGATTTCGCCGTCCAGGCGGTCTGGCCGCCGCGCGACGCGTCGCAGAATATCATGGTCCCGCCGGACTGCCCCAAGCAGTTTCCCGACCAGTGGATGGACCCCCCCGCTGGCCACTACATCGAGATTCTGCTGTCGACCTCCCAGCCCGTCTACGCCGATGACTTCAACCAGTCCGGGGTGAGGGGCGC
>JANYFU010000510.1 GCA_025359665.1 Caulobacteraceae bacterium | reverse complement strand
GCCTCCGCATAGGTCAGGCCGTTGGGGCGTTCGGTCATGGCGGCTTGGAAAACTCGCGAAAAAGGGCCTGATTTAAGACGTGGTTGGGCGGTTTGACTTGCAGACTCGCCCGGGCGCGGGGCTATAGCTATCCGATGACGACGATTACCACCACCGCCGAGCTGACGGCCTTTTGCGAACGGATACAAGGCTCTCCCTTTGTCGCCGTCGACACCGAGTTCATGCGCGAGACCACCTATTGGCCGAAGCTCTGCCTGATTCAGGCGGCAACCCCCGAAGCGGAGGCGGTGATCGATCCTCTATCGCCCGATATCGACCTTTCGCCGTTCCTGGCGGTGATGGCCGACGAGCGAATCGAAAAGGTCTTCCACGCCGCGCGGCAGGACGTCGAGATCTTCAGCAATCTGGGCGCGATCCCCCGGCCGCTGTTCGACACCCAGATCGCCGGCATGGCGGCGGGCTTTGGCGAGCAGATCGCCTATGACGCCCTGGTCCGCCAGATGCTGAAGATCGATCTGGATAAATCCAGCCGTTTCACCGACTGGGCCCGCCGGCCACTGAGCGAGGCCCAGCTGACTTACGCCCTCGCCGATGTAACCCACTTGGCGCGGCTGTTTCCAATGCTGCGTGGGCGACTGGAGGAAAGTGGCCGGCTGGCTTGGGTCACCGAGGAAATGCGGGCCATGACCGATCCTGCACTCTATGACATGGATCCCGAGATCGCCTGGAAACGCCTGCGCCCTCGTAAACACACGGCCAAATATCTGGCGGTGTTCCGTGGCGTGGCGGCTTGGCGAGAGCGCACCGCCCAGACGCGGGACCAGCCCAGGGGCCGAATCCTGAAGGACGAGGCGATCGATGAACTCGCGACACAGGTTCCGCTTGATGCCGACGGTTTCAACCGCCTGCGCTCGGTGCCTAAGGGTTTCTCGGGATCGAAATTCGGGCCTGAATTGCTTGAGGCCATCAAGGATGCGGTTAACAACGCGGACACCTATGCGCCGGTTCTCCACCGGACTGGTCCGCCCCCGTCACCCGCTGCCGGCGCGGTCGTCGAGTTGCTGAAGGTGCTGTTGAAGGCCCGGGCCGAGGACGCCGACGTTGCCTCCAAGCTGATCGCCACCGTCGCCGACCTGGAAAAGATCGCCAACGACGACAACGCTGACTCTCCAGTACTGCAGGGTTGGCGGCGCGAGGCGTTCGGCGAGGACGCCCTAAGGCTGAAGCGCGGCGAACTGGCGCTGGTGCTGGACGGGACGCGGGTGCGAGTTGTGGAGGTCAGGCGAGCGCCGAAAGCCACCTGATCCATCTCTATCGCCGCGCCTAAACCGCCGCCGCCAGCGCCTTGGTTTTCTGTCCGGTCGCCCGGGCCTTGAACGTTCGACCGAGGAGCGTGGCCAAGGCTTGGCCACGCTTGTTGGCGGGATCGCCGAGCAACACCTGCGCCCACTCGTTCTCGGCCTGCAGCGTGACCACGCCGGGCTTGAAATCCAGCCATGTGCGACCGAGCAGTTCGGGGCTGCGGCCCGAGATGTCGCAACCCAGCCGCAGCGCGGCTCCGAGGGCTCGGGCGCGCTGCTGGCGTTCGGGGCTGAGCAGCCTCGTCACCAAAACGGGATTTGGCGGTTGGCCCGATGATGTGTGACGCGAGAAAGCCGCGCAGGCCAAAAATGCGCGTTCGGGATGGTCCAGACCGGCGATCGGCGATCGGAGCACCTGGTTGAACACCAGGTCCGCGCGGTGATCAGGATGGAGCTGTGCTCCCAACTCGGCCAAGCGGGTCGCCGCCGCCAACAACACGGGATCACGCGCGCCAAATAGCGGATCCAGCTTACCGAAAGCGGACCCCGCCCAAGCCTCTAGTGCCTGGCCCAAGGCTTCCGCCACAGGCTGGCGGCCGGCCATCGCCGCGCACCCGGCGACTAGCGGGTCCCGCATCCTGATCTCCGGGGCCATAGCCTGCCAGACCAGGCCCTCGCGCAGTCCGTGGGCCGACATCACAACACGTTGGATACCCAACCGCTCTACCAGGGTCTCAAGCACCAACGCGGCGTGGGGCAGGGTCTCCAGCCGGCGTTTGGAGAAGCCAACCATGCGTTCCAGTGAGCCTCTCGACTGCTGGCCGATGAAGCGCGAGGCATCCAGAATGTCCTGCCTTCCAATTTCATATTGATGAACAATTGAAAGAGGATAATTCGATATTCTCATATGCAATAGAGCCAGGTTCCGCCAGGCTCCGCCCACGGCGTGAAGGGTGTCCGAGCGAAATTCCCTTTCGACTCCCCCGATGTGTTTGATCGCGGCGGCGCGCGTCGCGCCGGCGTCGAACCGGACGGCGGCGTCCAGGGAAAACGGACCGAGTGGCAGAGTCACGCCCTGACCAGGACCGTCGGGTCCTAAGCGGACCAACTCGAGGCTGGCGCCGCCCAGATCGCCCACCAGGCCGGCGGCGTTCGGGGCCCCGGCGATCACCCCCTGGGCCGCGTATCGCGCCTCCTGTTCACCCGTCAGGACCTGAAGCTTGAAACCCGTTTCGCGCTCGACCCTCTCCCGGAACGCGGCGCCATCTATCGCCTGCCGAACGGCCGCGGTGGCGGCGGCGAACACCAGCCCCGGCCTGCTGGCGTCGACCAGCGCCCTGAAGCGTTTGAGGGCCATGATCGTGGCCTCGGCGCCCTCGGGCGACAACCGCCCCGTCCGCGCCAGATCGCGGCCGAGTCCCGCCAACACCTTTTCGTTGAAAACGCTCCAGATCGCCCGGCCGTCCAGCCTGTAGAGGACAAGGCGTACGGAATTGCTGCCGACGTCGATGACGGCCGCGTCGCTGTGGCTGGGTCTATTTTCGGGGGCCGACATGCTCGAACGCTCGGGGCAGGTCCTTGACCTTGTGTCCCCGCCCCGAGAGGGAGGGGTTGTTCATGAAATATTCGTGGGCGGAAAACGCCCCCTTGGCGTTCCAGCCCCGGCTGCGATGGTAGACGCCGTCGCCATCCAGCAGCCAACTCTGGGCCTCGTCGTTCAGATTGGCCACCATGATCTGTTGCAAAACCTGTTGGTGAACCGTCGGATTTTCCACCGGAACCATGGCTTCGACTCGCCGGTCCAGATTGCGCTGCATCCAGTCGGCCGAGGAGATGAACAGCTTGGCCTCCTTGGAGGGCATCGCCTTGCCATTGGCGAAGGCGATTATCCTCGAATGTTCGAGGAACCGACCGATGATGCTCTTGACCCGGATATTGTCCGACAGCCCCTTGATCCCCGGCCGCAGGCAGCAGATGCCGCGAACGATCAGATCGATCGAGACCCCCGCCTGGCTGGCGTCATAGAGCGCGTCGATGATTTCCGGGTGAACCAGGGCGTTCATCTTGGCCCAGATGGCCGCGGGCTTGCCAGCCCGTGCGTTGGCCGCCTCGGCCCCGATCATCCGCAGCAGATCGTGTTTCATGGTGATCGGTGAGTAAGAAAGCTTCTCAAGACCCTCCGGGACCGCATAACCGGTGATATAATTGAATAGACGCCCGGAATCCCGCCCCAGCGCCGGGTCCACGGTGAACAGCGACAGGTCGGTATAAATCTTGGCGGTGACCGGGTGATAGTTTCCGGTCCCATAGTGGCAATAGGTTCTTAGGGCGTCGCCCTCTCGGCGGACGACAAGCGAAAGCTTGGCGTGGGTTTTATACTCCATGAAGCCGAACACGACGTAGACACCGGCCCGCTCCATGTCCCGGGCCCATTTCAGGTTGGCTTCCTCATCGAACCGCGCCTTGATCTCCACCAGGGCGGTGACGTTCTTGCCGCTCTCAGCCGCCTCGATCAGGGCGGCGACGATCGGGCTGTCCTTGGATGTCCGATAGAGGGTCTGTTTTATCGCCAGCACGTTGGGGTCGCGGGCGGCCTGCAGCAGGAACTGGACCACCGCGTCGAAGCTCTCGAATGGGTGGTGGACCAGGATGTCTTTTTCCCTGATCGCCGCGAAACAATCGCCGCCATGATCCCGAATTCGTTCGGGAAACCGCGCGGTGAAGGTCTTGAATTTCAGCTCGGGACGATCGGCTGGAATCAGCTGATTCATTTCGGCCAAGCCCAGCTTGCCGTCTACCGTCACCACATCCTGGGGATCGGCGTCCAGCCCGTCCAGGATGAACCCGCGCAGATCGTCCGGCATCGACGCCTCGAGCTTGACGCGTACAACCGAGCCCAGCCTACGCCGCTTCAGCCGGGCCTCGAACTCGCGGACCAGATCCTCCGCCTCTTCCTCGATCTCCACGTCCGAATCGCGGATCAGGCGGAACAGCCCCCGGCTAAGCACGGTGCAACCCGGGAACAGTTTGTCCAGGAACAGGATCAGAAAGCTTTCCAGCGCCACGAACCGTCGCATGACCTTGCGACGCCCGCTCTTCACAATCGGCAGCTCCCAGAACCGCGCGACCTGGGTGGGTACCGGCACCAGGGCATAGAATTCGGTGTTGTCCGAAAGCCTGTGCAGTTTCAGGGCCAGGGAAAAGCCCAGGTTGGGGATGAACGGGAACGGGTGAGCTGGATCGATGGCCAGGGGGGTGAGAACCGGGAATATGTTGGATAGGAAAATTGCTTCCGCGGCCTTCCTGTCGGCCCTGCCGACATCCTTGGCGTCCAGCAATAACAGGCCGGCCGCGGTCATCTCCGCGCGCACCTCGACCCATATCCTTTGCTGGGTGGCCATCAACTGGCCGGCCTTGATGTCGAGTTCGGTCAATTGCTCACCAGGTGACAGCCCGTCCTGGCTCAATACCCGCACGCCCTCGCGCACCTGGCCTTTCAGGCCCGCTACCCGGACCATGTAGAATTCATCGAGATTGTTGGCCGAGATCGACAGAAAGCGCAGCCGTTCAAGCAGAGGGTGACGCGGATTGGTGGCTTCCTCAAGAACCAGGGCGTTGAACGCCAGCCAGGACAATTCGCGGTTTATGAACCGCTTGGGAGAATCAGCCAGCGGATGGAGGCCGCGCCCGGTTTCAGGCGGTTCGCCCTCGCCCTCCACCCCGGCAGATAAGATTTCCAGGGCTGGAAGCATGTCGGGAGTCATGGAGATCGGTTCATCCTCGACCGGCGGCGCTTTGTTGTGGCGCACCGGATCGGACGCCGCAAGCCTCACTCAAACAGTTCCATGGTCTTATCACCGCTATTGAGAATCTCACGAGCGAGCGAACGGTTGATCTCCCGCCGTGACGCCCCCGCAACTTCGTCCAGGCGCTCCACCAGGACCCGGGCGGCGGGTACGGACCGCTCCATGCGACGCACCAGATAGGGGATCAGGTCCGCGTCGGGTCGGATATGCCGGTCGCGGAAAAACTTCAGCAGAACGCCTTCCATCACCACGTCGTCCGGCGCGCCCATGTCCACCGCGCGAATCGCGTTCAACCGTGAGCGGAGGTCTGGAAGCGTGGCGCCCCATAGTCGAGGGGAGGTTCGCGAGGTCAGCAACAGGCTGGCGCCCGCCTCGGCGCGGTTGATCAGATGAAACAGGGCGTCGTCGGCCGGCCGCTGGTCCGCCGCTTCCAGCAGCACCGGGCCAACCGGAAGATCGGCCATATCGATCGCACCGTTTCCGACCACCCAGGCCCCACTCTCCGCGGCCCAGGCCCGGGCTAGATGGGTCTTGCCCGAACCCTCCGGACCAACCAGGGCCACCACGCCTCCCGTCCAATCCGGCCATGAGTCCACGACGGCGACCGCTTCCCGGTTGCAGCTCGATACGACGAACAACTCGCGATCGAACGAGGGCTCCCGCCGGATCGGCAGACTGAGCTGTGTATCTGACCCGCTATGTCGAAAAGATCGCCGCACCGACGCACTCATAGACCCAAATCTCCCATCTAGCCAAAATCTCGCCTCAGGAGCGCGGGCGTCCTCGCCCGCTTCCTATCTCGCTTTCGGCTAAAATTGCGGGCGAGACGCCCGCGTTCCTAAAGCGAAGGGGTGCAAAGCTGGAAACCGACCGATAGGGTGGCCTCAAAATCCTGGGAGGAAATCTTGTGGTGAAACCTGAGTCAGTGGGTCTGTCGTCGTCGCGTCTAGCGACCTTGGACCGGGTGATGAGCCAGCGTTACGTGGATGGCGGCTACCTGCCAGGCCTCGTGACCCAGATCTATCGCAAGGGCGAGCTGGTCCACACCGGCATGGCCGGCCATATGGATCTTGAGCGCGGTAAGCCCATGCGCGAGGACGCCATCTTCCGCATCTATTCGATGACCAAGCCGATCACCTCGGTGGCGTTGATGATGTTGGTCGAGGAGGGCCTGATCGGCCTCGACGACGCGGTCCACACCTACATTCCGTCATGGAAGAACCTTGGGGTCTACGCCAGTGGCGTCGCCACCCTGCTGCCGGGTCAACCGCCGGCATTCCTGACCACACCTCCGCAGCGGCCGATGAAGGTGGTGGATCTGGTCACCCATACGTCCGGCCTGACATACGGCTTCCTGATGCGGAGCAGCGTCGACGCCGCCTATCGCAAGGCCAAGGTCAACGATTTCCAGACCCCCGGCGGTCTGGAAACGATGATGCAACAGCTGGCCGACATGCCCTTGGAGTTCTCGCCCGGCACGGCATGGAACTATTCGGTGTCGATCGATGTGATGGGTTATCTCGTCGAGAAGCTGTCCGGCATGAGCTTCGGCGAATTCCTGCGCACCCGGCTATTTGAGCCGTTGGGCATGACCGATACGGCCTTCCACTGCCCGCCCGAAAAGCTGGACCGGTTCTGCTCCTGCTACTATCCGGGCGAGGACAGTCGGCTAAAGCTCCAGGACGACGCGGGGAAGAGCACCTACGCCGTGCCGCCATTGCTGGAATCGGGCGGTGGCGGGTTGGTGTCCACCACCCATGACTACATGCGGTTCTGCCGGATGATGCTGCATGGCGGCGCCCTGGACGGGGTTCGTATCCTCAGCCCCAAGACCGTGGCCCTGTTCAGCCTCAATCACCTCGATGGCGGCCGTGAACTGGCCGAGATGGCGCCGGCCGGCGCCTTCAGCGAGTCGGGCTACAACGGCATCGGCTTTTCGATCGGCTGCGGGGTCAATATCGACGTGGCCCGCACCCGGCTGCCGGGAACCGTCGGTGAGTATTTCTGGGGTGGCGCCGCCTCGACCGCGTTCTGGATCGATCCAAAGGAGGAACTGACCGTGGTGTTCATGACGCAGGTCATGGGCACCGACGCGCGCCTAACCCTTCGCCGCGACCTGCGCACCCTGGTCTATTCGGCGATCACCGAATCGTTTGCCTGATTTTTTTGGGCGCTGAACGCGATTTGACAGCTTGCCGATGGCGCGGTTTGCCCATAACCCGCCCGCATGCTCGATGACCTGATAGCCAACAACCGCCTTTGGGCGCGGCGCAAGATCGCGGCCGATCCCGGCTTCTTCAAGCGGCTGGAAGGCCAACAGGCGCCGGACTATCTGTGGATAGGCTGCTCGGACAGCCGCGTCCCGGCCAATGACATCGTCGGGCTCGATCCCGGCGAGTTGTTTGTCCACCGCAACGTCGCCAATCTGGCTCCGCCGCAGGACGCCAACTATCTGTCGGTGCTGCAGTTCGCGGTCGATGTCCTGAAGGTCAAGCACATCCTGGTCGTTGGCCATTATGGCTGTGGCGGTGTCGCGGCGGCGGTGGATGGGCAGCGGCGGGGATTGGTCGATCACTGGTTGCACCCGATTCGCGAGATCAATCATAATCACCGCGCGGAGCTCGAGGCCATCGATGGTCTGGACCGGCGCCTCGACCGGCTCACCGAGCTTAACGTCATGCGCCAAGTGCACAACGTGTCCTCGGACGTGTTCGTCACCGACGCCTGGGCCCGCGGTCAGGAACTGAAGGTGCATGGCTGGGTCTATTCGATCGCCAACGGCCTGGTGACTGACCTCAAGGTCACCGTTTCCGGTCCCGAATAGGTCGATCTTTCGCGGCGGAGCGGGTTATAAGCGACCAGCATGCCCAGGCTCGCCACCGCGATCGATCCGAACAGTGATGGGTTTCTCCGTAACCGGGAGACCAATATCGCCCTGGCCGTGGAGCTGCGCGCTCGTGTCGCCGCGGCGGCGCTTGGCGGACCGTCGGCGGCTCGTGAGCGCCACGTCAGCCGGGGAAAACTCCTACCCCGACAGCGTGTTGAACGATTGCTGGACGCCGGCTCGCCATTTCTCGAGATCGGCCAACTTGCCGCCTGCGATCAATATGACGGCGAGGCGCCGGGCGCCGGCTTGATCACCGGCGTCGGCCGGGTAGCGGGCCGCGAGACGTTGATCATCGCCAATGACGCCACGGTCAAAGGCGGCGCCTATTTTCCGATGACGGTGAAAAAACACCTGCGGGCGCAAGAGATCGCGCTGCAGAACCGGCTGCCCTGCGCCTACCTTGTCGACAGCGGGGGTGCGAACCTCCCCCACCAGGCCGAGGTTTTTCCCGACCGGGAGCATTTCGGGCGGATATTCTACAATCAGGCCAGGATGAGCGCTCAGGGCATCGCCCAGATCGCCTGCGTAATGGGCTCCTGCACTGCTGGCGGCGCCTACGTCCCGGCGATGAGCGACGAGACCGTGATCGTGCGAGGGCAGGGGACGATCTTCCTTGGCGGCCCGCCGTTGGTGAAGGCCGCGACGGGCGAGATCATCAGCGCCGAAGACCTCGGCGGCGCCGACACCCACGGCCGCCGCAGCGGGTTGGTCGATCATGTGGCAGCCGACGACGAGCATGCGCTGGAGATCGTTCGGTCCATCGCCGCCAATCTGAACACCAGCAAGCCCACGGCCCTCGCCATGCGCTCGGTGGAGCCCCCGGCCTATCCGGTCGAGCATCTCTATGGGATCGTGCCCGGCGACGTCCGCGCGCCATATGATGTTCGCGAGGTCATCGCCCGTCTTGTCGATGGCTCGCGCTTTGATGAATTCAAGGCGCTGTACGGCGCCACGCTCGTGACCGGTTTCGCGCATATCTGGGGTTACCCCGTCGCCATCCTGGCCAACAATGGGGTGCTGTTTTCCGAAAGCGCCGTGAAAGGCGCACACTTTATCGAACTGGCCTGCCAGCGCGGGATACCCCTGATCTTTCTCCAGAACATCTCGGGGTTCATGGTCGGCGGGGCCTATGAAGCCGGAGGCATCGCCAAACACGGCGCCAAGCTGGTCACCGCCGTCGCCTGCGCCGAAGTTCCGAAATTCACCGTCATCATCGGCGGTTCGTTCGGGGCGGGAAACTACGGGATGTGCGGCCGCGCCTACAGTCCCCGGTTCCTGTTCACATGGCCCAACAGCCGTATCAGCGTGATGGGCGGCGAACAGGCGGCCAGCGTTCTGGCCACGATCCGCCGGGACGGACTGGAGGGGCGTGGGGAAACCTGGGCGGTCGAGGCCGAGGAGGCTTTCAAGACCCCGATCCGCGATCGCTACGAGGCCGAGGGAAATCCCTATCACGCGACCTCCCGCCTCTGGGATGACGGGGTGATCGATCCGGTTCAGACCCGGGACGTGCTGGGCCTGAGCCTGGGCGCCGCCCTGAATGCACCGATTCCCCCGACACGTTTCGGCGTGTTCCGAATGTAAGCGATTGAAATCTGGAAACCTTCCCATGCCCAACCCCATCGCCGATCCTCTGGTTGAAGGCGTCGATACCGACTCTCAATCCAGACTGGTGCTGATCGACGCGACAGCCGATGGCGTGGCGACGGTCACGATCAACCGGGCCGACCGCAAGAACGCCTTCAACGCCGAAGTAATCAGCGCGCTGCGCGAAGCCTTTGAAACCCTCGAAGGCGCGGACGGAGTTCGGGTGATATTCGTCAAAGGCGCGGGCGGGACTTTTTCAGCCGGCGCCGACCTTGAGTGGATGCGGGACGCGGCCGATCACACCGAGGCCGACAACCGCGAGGACGCCATGAACATGGCGGCCATGCTGAAGCATCTGTACGATCTGCCAATGCTGACCGTCGCGCTCGTCGAGGGCTCCGCGTTCGGCGGTGGCGCGGGACTTGCGGCCGCCTGTGACATGGCGATCGCCACCGCCGACGCGCGATTCGCATTCTCCGAGGTCAAGCTGGGCCTCGTGGCCGCGACCATCAGTCCCTATGTGATCGCCGCGATCGGACCGCGCCGCGCCCGGGGACTGTTCGCCCTTGGTCGTGGCTTCGACGCCGCCGCCGCTTGGAACTATGGCCTCATCGACGAGGTTGTGGCGGATGCAGAGGCGCTAGAGGTCGCGAGGCAGGCGATCATCACTGAAATCAAGGTCTGCGCGCCAGGGGCGGTCGGCGAATCAAAACGCCTGGTGGCTCACGTGGCCGGCCGCGTCATCGACCACAACCTGATGACGGAGACGGCGCATCGAATCGCCAGGGTCAGGGTCGGTCCCGAAGGGCAGGAGGGGGTTCGCGCCTTTCTGGCCCACCGCCGACCGGCCTGGATCGACCAAACGTGACGTTGGTCGCCTCCGTATTGATCGCCAATCGTGGCGAAATCGCCCGGCGAATCATCCTTACCGCGCGGCGTCTCGGAATACGCACCGTTGCGGTATTTTCAGACGCCGATCGCCACGCGCCGCATGTTTCGGAAGCCGATGAGGCTGTATTCATAGGAGCCTCCCCGCCTCGGGAAAGCTATCTGGTCGGCGAGACTATTCTGGCCGCGGCGCGTCGCAGCGAGGCCCGGGCAATCCACCCTGGCTATGGCTTTCTTTCGGAGAACGCCGATTTCGCCGAAGCCGTGCAGGCGGCCGGCATGGTCTGGGTCGGGCCGCCACCGGTCGCGATCAGGGCCATGGGGCTCAAGGACGCGGCGAAACGATTGATGGCCGCCGCCGGCGTGCCTGTCACCCCAGGCTATCTGGGTGAAGATCAATCACCCGCGGTGCTGGCCGCCCGGGCCGAGCTGATCGGCTGGCCGGTATTGATCAAGGCGGTCGCCGGCGGTGGTGGAAAAGGGATGCGCGCCGTTCATGGGCCAGAGGATTTTCTTGACGCGCTCGCGGGCGCCCGGCGTGAGGCGATGTCGGCCTTCGGCGACGACAGGGTTCTGCTTGAGAAGTTGATCCCATCGCCTCGGCACATCGAGGTGCAGATATTTGCTGATTCGCACGGCGGCGCGGTCCACCTTTTCGAACGCGACTGTTCGCTGCAGCGGCGTCACCAGAAGGTGATCGAGGAAGCCCCCGCCCCGGGTATGGACAGCAAAACCCGCGCCACCCTTTGCGAGGCGGCCCTGCGCGCCGCTCGGGCGGTCAGCTACGAGGGGGCTGGAACCGTGGAGTTCATCGCCGACGCCTCGGATGGCCTGCGCGCCGATCGGGTGTGGTTCATGGAGATGAACACCCGCTTGCAAGTCGAACACCCGGTCACGGAAGCCGTCACTGGTGTCGACCTGGTGGAGTGGCAGCTGAGAATCGCCTCGGGTGAAGCCTTGCCGCTGGAACAGGGCGCCATTCGACTGAATGGCCACGCAATCGAAGCGCGGCTTTACGCGGAGGATCCCCGCCACGGATTTCTGCCGTCCGTGGGGCCGTTGAATCACTTCAAGTTGCCGGACGGCGTGCGTATCGACTCGGGAGTTTTGGGCGGCGGCGTGATCACGCCTTTCTATGATCCAATGATCGCCAAGCTGATCAGTCACGCCGATACGCGCGAGGCCGCGGCGTCGCGGCTGGCCGGCGCGGCGCGGGCCGTGGAGATCTGGCCGGTCAAGACCAACGCCGCCTTTCTGGCGCGCTGCATTGCACACCCCGATTTCATCGCGGGTAAGGTCGAAACCAGCTTCATCGAGGCGCGGCTTGAGAATCTTGTCGAGGCGCCGGCTCCGGTCATTTCAGCTGGAACCATTGCGCGGCTGATTCGCTGGGAGGCGCCCGAGTCCAGCCTCCGACCCTATTCGCCCTGGGACGCCGATCAGGGATTGGCCGGATTCCGGATGAATGGCGCGCCGGCGCGAACAGCCCGTGTCTATCTCGATGGCCGGGCCGTCGATGTTGATCTTGGTCTGGAGCCTGTAGCCGGTGAGGGCGCGTTGGTCCGCTTGGCTGGGGAGTGGATCCTGTTCGCGGGCGGCGAGGGGATTCGTGTTTCCCTGACGCGGCCGCCTGAAGCCCAGGGCGGTTTCGGCTTGCTGGACGGGGTCGTGCGGACTCCAATGCCCGGACGTATCGTCAGCGTCGCGGTCGCGGCGGGAGACGTGGTGTCCGCCGGCCAGGTTCTGGTGGTTCTCGAAGCCATGAAAATGGAACACAGCCTGGTCGCGGCGACGGCGGGGCGGGTCACGGAACTTGCCGTTGCGATTGGCGATCAGGTGACAGAGGGATTTGCCGTGGGCCGAATCGAAAACACCGGTCCCGATCATCCTTGAGCCTTCATCTGATAAAGCTTTGCGTCGGTTGTGAAACCGTCGAGGAACTGATCGCGTGGCGCCTGGAGACGCAAACGCCGGGCGACCCATGGATTCTTCGAACCCGCCAGACCCCCAAACGGGCGCTTGAGATGGTCGGTACGGGCTCCCTCTATCGCGTCTACAAAGGGTTCATCCTTTCCAGGCAAGCGATTCTCGCCATCGACACCGTCGGAGCGGGGCCTCAACGCCGATGCGAAATCCAGCTCGAAGAAACTGTTGTTTTCACGGCGCCCACGCCCCGACGCCCATTCCAGGGATGGCGCTACCTCGATCCCGGCGACGCGCCGCCCGATCTCCCCCAGGCCGGTGGGGCGGACAGCATACCGGGTGATTTGGCCAGGCGGCTGCGCGAGATCGGCGCCTGGTAGGGTCAGAGCGCCTCGCCCTTGCGTGAGGCTCCGGGGCGCCGCATGCACGCCGCTTAATGGCCTCGTTCGCCGCGATTGCGGAGAGGCGATCTTGGAGAGACGGTCCATTGGGTCAACCGCGCATCATCGTCATTGGCAACGAGAAAGGCGGAGCCGGGAAGTCGACCATAGCCGTGCACGTCATCACCGCCCTTCTGCACGAGGGCGCCCGCGTGGTCGTCGTCGATCTGGATATCCGCCAGCAATCGACCGGCCATTTCTTCGCGAGCCGGCGCGCCTGGACGACCGCGCAGGCAACGCCGTTACCCGAGCCTGAAGTTCTGTCAGTCGCCGACGCTGGCGCCCTGGAAGAGGCGCTCGGCCAGGACGCCGACTATGTCGTGGTGGATACGCCGGGCGCCGACACTGAACTTTCGAGACAAGCGCACGGCGCGGCCGATCTTATCGTAACGCCCATGAACGACAGTTTTGTCGACTTCGACATGATCGGTGTGGTCGACCCCGTAACCCTGGCCGTGCTCAGGCCCAGTCTCTATGCGATGAGCGTCTGGGAAGCGCGGAAGGCGCGCGCCGCCCTGCATGGACGTTCCATCGACTGGGTCATCCTACGCAATCGCCTGGCCACCTTCGAGGCCAGGAATCGCAAGCGAATCGACGAGCGGCTCACCGCCCTGTCCAGGCGGGCCGGTTTCCGGGCCGTGGCGGGCCTGCGGGATCGGGTCATTTATCGTGAATTGTTTCCATTCGGCCTGACGGTCAACGACCTCTCCGCGAAAATCAGACCGGTGCAGGTGTCTCTTGCCCACGTCGCCGCCCGCCAGGAACTGCGTGTGCTGATGAGCGACCTCGGCCTCGTGAACGCGCCTCCGGATGCGAGCTAGGCTGTCATGTTCCCCTTCGTTGTCATTGGGCTTGGCGTTCTGGGCCTGTTGGTGTGGGTGGGAAGGCGGCCCTCCCGCCTGTCCGGTACGGGAAGACTACTAAGCACCCTGTTCGCAGCCCTGGCCGCGGTAGGGGCGGTGGTCGTCGCGCTCAGAGGCGGATGGATACCGAGCCTAATCCTTGTCGCCGCTTCGGCCTTTCTTGGACAAGCGGCGAGGCAACGCGGGCCGGCAAGCCGTGGCGACATAGCTTCGCCGATGAGCGCCCACGAAGCGCGGACCATTCTTGGTGTGGATGAGACCGCTGACCACGCTCAGATCACGGCGGCCTATCGCCGTCTGATGCAACGCGCCCACCCGGACCATGGTGGAACCGCCGGCCTCGCCGCTCAAATTAACGCTGCCCGAGATCGCCTTCTTGGAAGGGGAGGGAACGTTTAGGTCCGATCACCCTAAGCCCGATCGCTGGCCACGCAGGGCATGCCCCGGTTCTTAACCGCCGAGCAGGTCTGTTTCGCCGCGACCTCGGTCATGCCCGAGAATTTTGCCCGAAAGGTGTGCCGGCGGCCATCGACCGAGCCCTGCGCGCTGTCCAGAACACCGGCGAACTTGTGTGAAACCGTATTGAGTTGGGCGTGCGCGGCCTTGCGGCTTCGGAACTCCCCGACCTGAACCCACCAGTTGCGCGAAACCGCCGAGCGAGCCACGGCCTTGGGCATGGCGTTGGACA
>JANYFU010000367.1 GCA_025359665.1 Caulobacteraceae bacterium | reverse complement strand
AGGGTATCGGTCATGGCTCCTCGCCCCATGAACCCCGCGCCTAACGATGGCAAGGCGGCGATACTGGCGAGCCGCGCCGATCACGACGGCGCGTGGAGTTCGGCCATCACGCTGGACAGCTTGACCCGCTGTTCGGGTGTCAGCACTTCAGCGGCATCGGCCAGGGCGGTGGTCACGGCCCGGCTGGCCTGGTCCAGCTTGGCGATCTCGCCGGCCCTGACCTGCTCAAGCGCGGCGCGGTCGATGGTCGGGGCCGAGAAAATCGCGTGCAGGCTGGCGTGGGTCTGGCGCATCTCCTCGTGAACACCGGCCATCGGCGCGAAGCCCGTTCGCAGGATCGCCTGGATGCGGGTCTTCTGGTCGGCGCTGGCGCCTACCTGGTCCAGCATCTTTGAGACATGCTCCATCGCCTTGGCGTGCATGGCGCGCTCGCCGCCGGGTCCCATCATATGGTGCATGGCCACGCCCTGAGCAGCGGCGGCCAACCCACCCATGGTGACACCTCCGGCGACGAACGCCGCGGCAAGGGCGACGCCCGCCATCCACTTGCGGCGGGGCTTTGCGGCGCGGTCGGAGTGCGCCTGGTTTTCGGTCTGATCGGTCATGTGACGGTCCCACGATCGCCTGCCCGGCCCGAAACGCGCGATGCGTCGGCGGGGGCGAGACCTGGACCTTGAACGCCGAGCGTTTCAGTCGTTCGGGCGTTTTGTTGAGATATGTAAAGTTGGCGTTGGCGGGATAGCGCGAAGCCTAAACCGCCGCCTCCACCGCCGCGGTGATCGCCGGGTCGAGGGGTTCGGTTCGGGGGCCAAAGGCGGCGATGGCTTCGCCCTTTGGGCCGATCAGTATCTTGTGGAAATTCCACACCGGCACGGCGCCGTCGCCCAGAGCTTCCTGCGCCCACGCGTAGAACGGATGGCGGGTGGCGCCCTTGACGTCGGTCTTGGCCGTGAGGGGAAAGTCGACCTTGAAATTGGTGGCGCAAAAGGCGCCGATCTCGGCCTCGGTTCCTGGCTCCTGGCCCGCGAACTGGTTGCAAGGCACGCCCAGCACCACCAAGCCCTTGTCCTTATATTGGGTGTAGAGCGTCTCCAGGCCTTCATATTGCGGAGTCAGGCCGCAGCGCGAGGCGGTGTTGACCACCAATATGGCTTTGCCGTCGAAGCTCGACAGAGGCAGCGGTTCACCGGCGAGGCTGGTGAATGAGAAGTCGTGGGCGGTGGTCATGGGTGGCTCCAACCTGATCGTGTGGATTTTGTGCGAAATGCTTCGACGGGATTATCCACCTAGCGCCTGCTGGACCGCAAGCGCCAGATCAAGGGCCCGCGCGCCATCGGCGGCGTCAGCCAGAGGCCGCGGGACCTCGCCCCGCACGGCGCGCAGGAATTCCATCAGGCTGACGCCAAGGCGGTCGCGTCCGGCCGGGGTCGAGCCGAAGTCTGGATCCAGGGCGAAGGACGTGGTGTTTTCGAACAGGCCATTCAGGAAATCGATGCGCAGTTCGCCGGAGGGGTAAACAATTCGCATTGTCCGTCGCGGCGCGTCAGCGACGCGAGAGGCGCTGAAGCGCGCGATCAGACCGTCGTCGAACGCGACCTCCGCCTCGGCCCAGTCGGTTTGATCGTGGACCACGCACGCGCCGTTGGCCTCGACCGCGAACGGCTGTCCCCGCCCCAGGGCCAGGGCGAGATCAAGGTCGTGGATCATCAGATCAAGCACCACCGAAACGTCGAGATTGCGCGGCGAGGCGACGCCCATCCGCACCGCTTCCAGAAACAACGGCGCCTCCCGGGCTTCGAACAGACCCATGGCGCGAAAGGCGGCCCGCTCGAGAAACCCGCAAGCTACGACCAGACCGCGCCGGGCCGCCTCACCCGCGATCGCGTCCGCTTTGGCGAGATCGGTGGCCAAGGGCTTTTCCACATAGATGGGTTTGCCGGCCTTGAGCGCCGCCAGAGCCCAGTCCGCGTGAGTGTGGGCGGGCGATGCGATGGAGACCAGATCGACGGCCTCGAAGAACGCCCTAGCCTCTTCCACGGCGATCGCGCCGTGTCGCGCGGCCAGGGCGCGAGCGCGATCAGGGTGGGAGTCGTGAACGGCGGCGAGGGTCACGCCATCGAATCCGGCCCACTTTGCCGCGTGATAGCCGCCGAACACGCCCGCGCCGATCACGCCGGCTCTCAAGGGTAGGGTCATGATCGAGCGCTAACACGCACAGGCGTGGTTTGCCCACTGGAGGTGTCTCGTCCATCACGCTAAACGGTGTTCACCAAGAGAAGACCAGGGAGAGCGACCATGACCGTTTCAAGAGAAATCCGCCTGAAGAGCCGCCCGGTGGGCCTGCCGACAGCCGACAATTTCGAACTGGCCACGGTCACCCTGCCGGCGCCTGGGCCCGGCCAGGTGCAGGTGCGCAACAGCTGGATGACCGTCGACCCATACATGCGCGGACGCATGAACGATGTGCAGAGCTATACGCCGCCGTTCCAGATCGGCGAGGCGCTGCAAGGCGGCGCCGTTGGCGAGGTGATCGCCTCCAATGACCCGTCTTACGCCGTCGGCGACACCGTTCAGAGCTTCTTCGGCTGGCGCGAGGCGTTCAATGCTCCGGCGGCCGCCATCCAGAAACTCGACACCCACGGCCTGCCGATCCAGGCGTTTCTAGGCGTGGCCGGGATGCCCGGCATGACCGCCTATGCCGGCCTGCTGCGGACCGCGGCTCTGAAGGACGGTGACGTGGTGTTCGTGTCCGGCGGCGCCGGCGCGGTCGGCCAGATCGTCGCCCAGATCGCCAAGCTGAAGGGCCACACCGTGATCGCCTCGGCCGGTGGGGCCGACAAGATGGCCTATCTGAAGAGCCTCGGCGTCGACCATGTGATCGACTACAAGGCCGAAAGCGACCTGACCGCGGCGCTGATGCGCGCGGCGCCCGGTGGCATCGACGTCTATTTCGACAACGTCGGTGGCGCTCACCTTGAAGCGGCGCTGATGGCCGCCAGGCCGTTCGGCCGGTTCGCCCTGTGCGGGGCGATCTCGCAGTACAACGCCACCGACGGAGGCCCGGGCATCCGCGGCCTGATCATGGCGGTGGGCAAGCAGCTGCGGCTCGAAGGCTTTATCGTTTCGACCCACGCCGACATGCAGCCGGCATTTATCGCCGACATGACCAAGTGGATCGGCGAGGGTAAGGTGCAATGGCGCGAGACCGTGGAAGATGGCGTCGAGAACGCGCCGACCGCGTTTCTCAAGCTGTTCAGCGGCGAGAACCTCGGCAAGATGCTCGTACGGCTG
>JANYFU010000360.1 GCA_025359665.1 Caulobacteraceae bacterium | reverse complement strand
CCCCCCATCCACCACGATCGCCTGCCCGTTGACGTAGCTGGAATCATCGCTCGCCAGGAACAACGCCGCCCCCGCGATCTCGCGGGGCTCGCCGCCCCGCCGCAACGGGTTCAGCTGCCCGATCCGGTCGTCCGTCCCACGCTCGCGCGCGCTCTTGTAGATCGGCGCGGTCATGCCGGTTTCGATCAGGCCCGGGCAGATGGCGTTGACCCGCACGCCCGTGCCGTAGAGCACGTTGGCGGTGGTCTGGACCAGGTTGATCACCCCGGCCTTGCTGGCGCTGTAGGGCACGCCGCCGGCGCCCGACCGGATGCCGGCCACCGAGGCGGTGCAGATGATCGAGCCCTTGCCCGCCGCCCGCATCACCGGGCTGGCGTGCTTGATGGCCAGGAACGGGCCGATCAGGTTGATGCGCAGCACCTCGGCGAAGAACGCCGCGTCGATATCGGGCATGGCCATGGCCCCGCCGCTGATCCCGGCGTTGGCGTAGATGGCGTCGAGGCCGCCCCATTGGCTGACGGCCAGATCGATCAGGGCCTTGATGTCGGCCTCGTCGCCCGCGTCGCCGGTCACCGCCAGGGCGGTTCCGCCGTCGGCGGCGATCATCGCGGCGGTTTCGTGCGCCGTCTCGGCCTTGTCGAAACAAATCACCCGCGCGCCTTCGGCGGCGAACAGCCGCGCGGTCGCCCGGCCGATGCCGCTGGCCGCGCCGGTGACGATGGTGGAGCGGCCCTCGAGGCGGCCGGCCATCAGCTCGCCGCCGCGGGCGCCGTTGTGGGAACGGCGGTCGGGGTCGGCGGCAGGGCCAGGCGGGCCAGCGAGTAGAACTTGTCCTGCATGTTGGGCAGGGCTTCACTGAGGATGGTCTCGATCGTCCAGCCCTCGGCCTTGCTCTCGGTCTGGATCGGCCGCGGCTGGCTGTAGAGGATGATGTTCTCGCCGCTGGAGCCGAAGATCTGGCCGGTGACGTGCTTGGCGGCGTCGGCCAGCAGGGCGACGCTGAAGCGCGCGGGCTGGTCGGCGCGGATGCTCTCGGCCATCTGGGCGCGGCGGGCGGCGCCGGCCTCGTCGCGCACCGGCACGCTCTGGGTCATCCGCGTCCAGGCCACCGGGGCCAGGCAGTTGCAGCGGATGTTCTTGGCCGCGCCCTCCATGGCGATGATCCGCGACAGCCCGGCGATGCCCATCTTGGCGGCGCCGTAGTTGGTCTGGCCGATGTTGCCGATGATGCCGCTGGTGGAGGTGTAGAGCACATAGGCGCCGTCCTCCTGGTTGCGGAAATGCTCGATGGTCGCGCGGCAGACGTTGAAGGTGCCGCGCAGGTGGACGCCAATCACCGCGTCCCAGTTCTCCTCGGTCATCTTGTGGAACATGCCGTCGCGCAGGATGCCGGCCGGGTTGATCACCGCGTGCAGGCCGCCGAAGCTGTCCAGCGCCTGTTCGAGCATGCCCTCGACCGATCGCAGGCTGGCGACGCTGTCGGTGTTGAACACCGCCTCGCCGCCGGCGGCGATGATCTCCTTGGCCACGCTCTCGGCCGGCCCGACCGAGCCGGGGTCGCCGCCGCTGAGGCTGGAGCCCAGGTCGTTGACCACCACCTTGGCCCCCTCGCGCGCGGCGATCAGCGCGCACTCGCGGCCTATGCCGTTGCCGCCGCCGGTGACCAGTACGACCTTGCCTTCAAGAACACCCATGGCGGTCAAAGCTCCCTAATCTGTTTTTGGATTGATGCGAATTTGGTGAAGACGATTATTCGAGACGGTCGGCCTTGCGCAAGGCCGGAAAGGCCTTGGCCCAGACGCCGGTGACGATCAGCGCCCCGACCCCGCCGAACACCGCCGCGCCGACCGGGCCCAGGAACCGGGCGACCAGGCCGCTCTCGAACTCGCCCAGCTCGTTCGAGGCGCTGATGAACAGGGTCGAGACGGCGGCGACCCGGCCGCGCATGGCGTCCGGCGTCATCAGCTGCACCAGGGTCTGGCGCACGAACACGCTGAGCTGGTCCGCTCCGCCCAGAAACGCCAGGGCGATCACCGACAGCCACAGCAGCTTGGAAAGCCCGAACACCACGGTGGCCGCGCCGAACACCGCCACCCCGGCGAACATGGTGATGCCGGCCCGGCTGCGGATCGGGTGAACGGCCAGGAACAGACCCACCAGGGTCGCCCCCAGCGCCGGCCCGGCGCGCAACAGACCGAACCCCTGGGCGCCCACATGCAGCACGTCGCGGGCGAAGGCCGGCAGCAGGGCCGTGGCCCCGCCCAGGATCACGGCGGCCAGGTCCAGCGAAATGGCCCCGAACACCACCTTGTGGGTCCAGACATAGACCAGTCCTTCCTTGACCAGCTCCAGGCGCGACCCGGGCTGAACCTGGGGTTTGGTCGACTTGCGGATGCTGAGCAGGGCCAGGGAGGCGGCGATATACAGCCCCAGGGTGGTGGCGAAGGCGGCGCCAGGGGAAATGGCCAGCAACAGGCCGCCGATGGCCGGTCCGGCGATCGAGGCCGACTGCCAGGCCAGGGAGTTCCAGGCGATGGCCCTTGGGAGAAGGGCGCGGGGCACCATCATTGGGCCGAGCGCCGTCATGGCCGGCGAGAAGAACGCGCGCGAAGACCCGAAAGCCAGGGCGGCGCCCAGCAACAGCGGCACGGTCGCCGCATGGTGGAACGCGGCCCAGCTCAGCACCGCCACCGTGGCGATCTCGCCGGCATAGCAGAACAGCAGCACGCCGCGCCGGTCGTGGCGGTCGGCGGTCTCTCCGGCCGGCAGAGCCAGGAAGAACAGCGGCGCGAAGGTGATCAGGCCGATCAGGCTGACGTTGAACGCCGAGGCGCCGACGCTGAGGGTCTGGCGCGAGATGGCATAGATCTGCCAGCCCATGGTCACGCTCTGGATCTGCGAGCCCAGGCTGCCCATGAACCGCGACGCCCAGAAGCGCAGATAGTCGCCCTCGC
>JANYFU010000355.1 GCA_025359665.1 Caulobacteraceae bacterium | reverse complement strand
CGTCTACCTCATAGGAAACCGTCACCTGGCCGTGGCCGGATCGCGGCTCGGCGCCTTCAATGGCTTCCCGGGCATTGCGGAGCAGGTTGACCAATATCCGGTGCAACTGTTCGGGGTCGGCCTCGACCGTCACCGCCATGTTGATCACCGTCTCAAGCCGCACACCGTCCGCTGTCAGGCCGGCGTCCTCGGCCGCCGCGTCGACGGCGGCGCGAAGGACAACCGTTCGCTTGTCGGGGGCGGGCTCCTCACTGCGCCCAAAGGCCAGGACGTTGGAGGCCAGCACGATCGCCCGGTTCAAAGCGCGCTCGAGGCGAGGCAGCGCCTGGGCGACCTTGGGATCCCCCGATGCCGCCATCCTTTCCGAGGCGAGCTGGGCGCTGGTGAGCATGTTGCGCAGATCGTGGTTGATCTTGGCCACCGCCTCCCCCAGGGCCGCCAGCCGGGCGCGGGACGCGAGGGCGACGCGCAGATCGGCTTGCATCCGGCTCAATTCGCTCTCGGCGCGGCCGATCTCGTCGCGTCGGCGCGATGGCGGAAGGCGGGTCCGCGGATCCTCGGGATCGGCGCGGAACCGTTCCATGGATAGGGTGATGCGCCGCATGGGGCGCACCAGAAAGAGATTGAGCGCCAAGTAGACAACCGCCCCGGCCATCACCGAGGTGAAGGCGGCGATGGCCAGCAGTCGCTCAAGCTGGGTGAGAAGGTCCTTTTTCAGCTGACCGTCGGGCGCGACGATCTCGACGAACTCGCCTTCACGAAAACGCGTGCGAGCCATCACCCGCACCATCTGATCGCCATCCCGGCCCAGGGTTCGAAAGGGAACTAGCCAGAACATCGGGTTGGGCCGCCGCAGATCCACCAGATAGGGCGTGCGCGCCAGCCGCGGCGCCTGGAGAATCAACCGACGTTCGTTGCCAACCTGCAGGGCCACAGACACCACGCCGGCGTTGGTCAGGAGTTTCGCGCGCACCCGGTCGGTGACCTTGCCGCCGGGCGCTGTCTCCTCGACCAGAGTCGCCAGCTCCGCGGCGCGCAGGCGGTCGAGCAGCCATTGTTGCTCGAAGGCCGACAGGTTGGGCGGCAGGATCAGGAGATTCGCCAGGCCGACGATCCCGACGGTGAGCAGCAGCAGCCGCGCCGACAGGCCCTGGAACCAGAAGGAGCGGCGCTCGCCTGGCGCGGTGGGCTCTTCCGGGGGCGCGGTCTCCGCCATGTCTTCCGATACCGCACCGGGGCGCATGGAGCAATGAAACCGGGTCTCAGGCCGTCCCGACCGCCTCGGCGACGTTGGAAAACCCGTCGGCGCGGATCAGGCTGGCCAGGCCGCTGATGAGACGGGTCACCAGGCCCGCGCCCTGGTAGGCCAGAGCCGAATACAGCTGGACCGCGCCGGCGCCGGCCCTGATCTTCGCATAGGCCTCTTCCGGCGACGCCACCCCCCCGACGCCAATCAAGGCGAGACGCCCGGCGGCGGCGGCGTGAAACTCGGCCAGCAGTCGCGTCGAGGGCTCGAACAGCGGCGCGCCCGACAAACCGCCGGTCTCGCCACGATGGCGGCTGGCGAGGCCCGCCGGGCGGGCGATAGTGGTGTTGGAAACGATCAGAGCATCGATACCGAAGGCCACGGCCACCTCGACGATATCCCCGACCTCGCCAGACTCCAGGTCGGGCGCGACCTTCAGGAAGATTGGCCGATTGCCGGCCGGGCCAGCGGAAAGCCCGGCGCGGGCCTCGGCTACGGTGCCGAGCAGCGCCTCAAGGGCGCCCTTGGCTTGCAGATCCCGCAGGCCGGGCGTGTTAGGCGAGGAGACATTGAGGGTGAAATAGTCAGCTAGCGGCCACAGGCGCTTGAGGCCCACGACGTAGTCGGCGGTTCGATCGGTCGAATCCTTGTTGGCGCCCACATTGGCGCCGACCACGCCGCCGGCGGGGCGCGCCGCCAAACCTGCCGCGAATACCTCATGGCCCCTGTTGTTGAACCCCATGCGATTGATCACCGCCCGATCCTCGATCAGGCGAAAAAGCCTCGGGCGGGGGTTACCCACTTGAGCCCTTGGTGTCGTGGTCCCGCACTCCACAAAACCAAGGCCCATCCGCAGCATGGCGCCGGGCGCGACGGCATCCTTGTCGAACCCCGCCGCCAGGCCGATGGGATTGGGCAATTGCAGACCAACCAGGTCGGTACGCAGAACCGAATCAGCATCCCAGACCGCGCGCGGACCCAGTCCAGCCTTCAGGGCCGCCAGGGTCAGTTCATGGGCGGCTTCGGCATCCAATAGCCGAAGCGCCGGCATCGCCAGGTCGTAGAGACCGCTCATGGCGCAAGATTCGGCAGGCTGGGCACGCCATCCGCGTTCAACGGCGCTGGCCAGACCTCCAGTACCAGTTCGGTGGCCAGATCTCCGTAGAGGTGCGGGAACAAGGCCCCGCCACGGGAAGGCTCCCACTTCAAACCGCCGCCAAGACGTCCCGCGTCGACGGCCAGGACCACCAGGTCCGATTGATCCTTGAAATGGCGCAGCGCGGTCTCGGCGGCCTGGTCGGCGGTTGAGAAATGGATGAATCCGTCCTGTCGGTCGAGCGCGGAGCCGAGGTAGACTCCCGCCGCTAGAGCCGCGTCCCAGGCGTCCCGGTGAACGATCTTATAAATACGGGTCAGCCGCGAACTCCCGCGTCCGGGTCAAGGAAGGTCCATCGAGGCGGCCCGCCTAGCGTGCGAGGCGGCTCATAGACCGCTTCGAGCCGCATCGGACCTGCGTCATTCCGTCGAAAAACCACGACCCCGGCGGTCGGAAATCCCTCCTCCACGCGGTGGATCTGTAGCTCGGGGGCGTCGCCGTCGGCGGCCAGGCTGACGCTTAGGTCCTGCAAACCGGGATTGTGACCCAGCACCATCACCGTTTCGACGTCGCCGGGGATCGCCTCGATGAGATCCATGATCACCTCGGCCCCGGCCAGATAGAGTTCGTCGTGAATTTCCGCGGGCGCGGCGGGGAAGGTCTCGCGAACACAGTCCCAGGTTCGCTGGGTTCGCAAGGCCGAGGACACCAGCACGATATCCGGAACAAATCCGGCGGCCAGAAGCCACGCCGCCGCGAGACGGCATTCCACCCGGCCGCGCTCGGCGAGCGGGCGCTCCTTATCGCCGCCCGAGACCGCGGTGATCTCAGCCTTGCCGTGTCGAAAGAAAATCAAACGGCGCATGCTTGGAGGCCCCCAAGGCGTGTTTAGCCACCCCAATCCAGTCAGGGAATGGCCCCGAAGGTTAAATGAAGTTAACGATCCGCGCGAGCCTATTGGCGCCCGGCGCGCTAGCCGTGCTACAGCCCGCCCATCAAACAAGCGGCATAAAGGGCTGGGACGGATGGCGGGATTATCAAAGGCGACGACTGGGTTCGCCATGCTGGCTCTGGGCGTGTTTTTAGCCGCAGGACCCGCGGCCACGGCGCAGGACGCCCAGCAGCATGTACGCGGCAAGGTCGCCTCGATCGCCGCCGATAGCGTGGTGGTAAAGCTGAAATCCGGCACGCCGATCACCGTGAAACTCGCGCCGACCTGGACCGTGGCGGCGATGAAAACCGTGCCCATGAGCGCGATCCAGCCCGGCAGCTTCATCGGCACCACCACCGTGGAAAGGAAGGACGGCACCGGCCGTTCGCTTGAGGTGCACGTATTTCCCCCCGGCCTGAAGATGGGCGCCGGACACTATGGCTGGGACCTGAAGCCCCATTCGATGATGACCAACGGCGACGTCGGCAAGGTGGTTTCCACCCCCAAGGGCGACACCATCGAGGTTTCCTATCCGGGAGGCGCCCATACCGTACTGGTTCCGAAGTCGGCGAAGGTGGTGCAGATGGGACCGGGCGACCGGGCGATGGTCAAGGCCGGCGCCGGCGTATTCATCATCGCCGTCAAGGGCGCGGACGGGGTCCTGACCACCAACACCGTCGTGGTCGGCGAGAACGGCGAACCGCCGCCGATGTAACAAATCGGGAGAACCGTCAGCCCTCCCGGACGCGCAGGATCATCGACTGGCTGGCGGTCGCCATCAGGCGGCCGTCCTGGGCGTAGAGGCGCATGGCGCCATGCGCCACTCCCCTGGCCACGCCGATGATCGTCACATCGCACAGAACCCATTCGGTCGGGACGATGGTCAGGAACCGGATGGTGTTGTCCAGGCTGTTGCCGCCAGCGTTGCGGCCTAGGGCATGGCCGACGCCAGAGGGCACATGGTCGGCCATGATCGCCAGCATCTTCGAATCCACCACGTCGCCACCGCGTGGCCGTATCCACAGGATCACCCGGCCGTCTTCGCTGAGGCCATCGGGGTTGGATGAGCGATTGTGTTTGCCTCTCGCCACCCGGACCTCGATCTGGCTGTGCAGATCCTCGACGTCCGAGCGCCAGCGCTCGCTCTCCTCACATTCCTCCGGAGGCGGCGCCTCCGGGGCCTGGGTCCACTGATGGTCAAGCTCGCTGGGCCGTTCGCCCAGGGCCGCGTTGACGGTGAGAATTTCCTTGTCGCCCACATGGGCGATCACCCGCGCCTGGCTGGTGTATTTGCCTTCGGCCGGCACGCGGACGTCCAGATCGACGATCGAGGGCGGCCGGGCGTAGGACAGATATTGCGCCGTCGCCCAGATCACCGGCCGCTTGCAGGTTCCCTCCATCGCGCCGATGGCCGCCGCCAGCCCGACGCCGCCGAACATGAAGGTGTTACCCGGCGGGCCGACACACAGCCCTTCGTGCAGCGGCAGGAACCAACGGTGAGGATTGTGTGTCGGCTTCAGATCGAAGAAGTGTCTGGTCATGTCTGGTCCCTCTGAACTCAGGTCCGCGCCTATAGCAGAGCCGGCGGGACAGGCGACCATCGCCGCGCGTCTCGACGCCCTGCCCTCGACCTGGCCGGTCTGGCGGCTGGTGGTGCTGGTGTCGCTGGGGGGCTTCTTCGAATTCTACGACCTGATGATGACGGCCTATATCTCGCCCGGCCTGGTCAAGGCGGGGCTGTTCCTCGAAGGCAAGGCCGGCCTGTTCGGACAAAGCGATCAGGCCACCTTCGCCGCCGCCACGTTCCTGGGACTTTTCATCGGCACGGCGGCGTTCGGCCGGGTCGCCGATCGTTACGGCCGTCGGGCGATCTTTACCGCCTCGCTGGTCTGGTACGCGCTGGCCACCCTGGCCATGGCAACGTCCCACACGGCCCTCCAGCTCGATCTCTGGCGCCTTGTCGCGGGGATCGGCATCGGCGTGGAGCTGGTGACCATCGACGCCTATGTCTCCGAAATCGCCCCGGCGAGGCTGCGTGGCCGGGCTTTCGCGATCAACCAGGCGATCCAGTTCACGGCCGTGCCGATGGTGGCTTTCGCCTGCTGGCGGTTGCTGCCGCTGAGTCCGTTCGGAGTCGCGGGATGGCGCTGGGTGATGATCCTCGGCGCCAGTGGCGCGGTGGTGGCCTGGGTACTGCGCGCCGGCCTGCCGGAATCGCCGCGCTGGCTGGAGCGCCGGGGCCGCCTTGACGAGGCCGACGCGATCGTCAGGGGACTTGAGGGGAGGACCGCCATCGATCGCGCGGCCGCGCCCCCATCACCGACTTCGCCGGGACTTCCCCCATGGGGCGAAGAGAGACGCCCCTCTCCTCCCCCCTTGGGGGTGGAGGTCGCACGCGACCGACCGGACCGCGAAGCGGTGGAGGGGGCCTTGCAGCTTGGCCAATTGTCCGAAGCCTTTTCTCCCACCTATCGCAAGCGCACCTTGATGCTGGTGATCTTCAATGTCGCCCAGGCGATCGGTTTCTATGGCTTCGGCAACTGGGCGCCGTCGCTGATCGCGGCGCGGGGCCATTCGGTGACCCACAGCCTGGGCTATGCTTTCGCCATCGCGGCGGCCTATCCGCTCGGACCCCTGTTATGTTCGGCCTTCGCCGACCGCTTCGAGCGCAAGACCCAGATCATCGCCGCGGCCCTGACGACCGCCGCGCTCGGCCTTGCCTTCGCCACCCAGAGCGCTCCGGCGGCCCTGGTGGCGCTGGGGATCGGCGTGACCTTTTCCAACAACCTGATGTCCTACGCCTATCACGCCTATCAGACCGAGCTCTATCCGACCCGGATGCGCGCCTCGGCGGTGGGTTTCGTCTATTCCTGGAGCCGGCTATCGACGGTGTTCTCAAGCTTCATCGTCGCCGCCCTGCTGGCTGGTTTCGGGGCGGGCGGCGTGTTCGCCTTCATCGCCCTGGCCATGGGCGTGGTTGTGCTGGCCGTTGGGCTGCTGGGTCCGCGGACCTCCGGGCGCGGCCTGGAGAGCCTTTCCACATAGCTGATGGGTGTTGTTCGACAATTGCCCGCGCGACTCCTCTGGTCCGAGGCTTCGATCCATGGTTCAAGCAGAGCGACGAGCCGACCCTGGGGGAAATCGCATGACCAAAGCGTCCGATCTGTTTGTTAAGTGTCTTGAGGAGGAGGGGGTCGAATATATGTTCGGCGTTCCGGGCGAAGAAAACCTGGATTTCCTCGACAGCCTTTCACGATCGACCAAGATCAAGCTGATCCTCAATCGCCATGAACAGGCCGCCGGCTTCATGGCCGCCACCTATGGCCGACACACCGGCAAGGCCGGGGTCTGCATGGCCACCCTCGGTCCGGGCGCGACCAATTTCGTCACCGCCGCCGCCTATGCCCAGCTTGGCGGGATGCCGATGATGATGATCACCGGCCAGAAGCCGATCAAGAGCTCCAAACAGGGCCGGTTCCAGATTCTGGACGTGGTCGACATGATGCGGCCGATCACCAAATTCACCCATCAGATGGCCTCGGCCGATAACATTCCTTCCCGCGTCCGCGAGGCGATCCGCCTGGCCCAGGAGGAAAAGCCCGGCGCGGTGCATATCGAGTTTCCGGAAGACATCGCCGACGAGGAAACCGACGCGACGCCGATCCCCGCCAGCCTGTCGCGCCGTCCCGCCGCCGACCCCAAGGCGGTGCGCGCCGCGGTGAAGAAGATCGAGAACGCCAGGTCGCCGCTGCTGGTGATCGGCGCCGGCGCCAACCGCGCCATGACCAGCCGGATGCTGAACCAGTTCGTGGAAAAGACCGGCATCCCGTTCCTGACCACCCAGCTGGGCAAGGGCGTGATCGACGAGGACCATCCCAAGTTCGTCGGCTGCGCCGCGCTGTCCGGCGGCGATTTCGTGCACCGGGCCGTGGGCGCCGCCGACGTGATCATCAATGTCGGCCACGACGTGATCGAAAAGCCGCCGTTCTTCATGCAGAAGGGCACGGCCGAGGTGATCCACGTCAGCTTCCGCAGCGCCGAGGTCGACCCCGTCTACTTCCCCCAGATCGAGGTCGTCGGCGATATCGCCAACGCCATCTGGCAGATGAAGGAAGACATCCTGCCCAACAAGGGCTGGGACTTCTCGCTGATGATGAAGGCGCGCGAGGCCGAGGTGGCCCACGCCGCGCAATATTCGGGCGACACCCGCTGCCCGATC
>JANYFU010000307.1 GCA_025359665.1 Caulobacteraceae bacterium | reverse complement strand
ACCGGCTCGACGATCAGCCGGCCGCCCTCGGCGGTCACATTGACCTTCTGGCCTTCGCCGACGCCAACCTGGTCGGCCAGGGCGCGGGGGAGGCGGAGCCCGAGGGAGTTGCCCCATTTGGAGATTTGGACGTGCATGGAGAACTTTTTTCGTCTCGTATTGGATATACAAAATATATCATGACTGACGAGAACTTCCATCCCTGCTTTGACACGATCGATAGGCGCACATAAATCATACCCAGTGGAGTATGATTTATGACCCAACCAACCCCTCAATACCACTACACCCCCCAGGAGGTCGCCGTCCTCGCGGGGGTCCGCCTTCAGCGCGTCCAGAACGCCCTGACCGAGGGGCGTCTGGGACGACGGTTCTCCGCATCGGCGGACGGTCGGCGGCGCATCGATCTGCCTGCCCTTCTGACATTCGCCGCCCTCGACCGACTGGACAAGGTGCGCATCGCGCCCGAGGTCCTGTACCGGGCGTTCGCGAAGTCGGGGCTACCGTACGGAGCGATCCCAGTCGTCGATAGCGTGACGATCGACGCGGGGCGGTTGCTGGAGACGGTCGTGCGCAATGTTGAACTCTATGAAATGGCGCGAACGCGCATCGTCTCCGATCCGGCGGTCATGGGCGGCGCCCCGGTGGTGAAGGGCACCAGGCTGCCCGCTCGTATGCTGCACGCCCGCGTCAGAGGGGGTGATAGCCTGGACTCAATTCTTGAGGACTATCCCTACCTCGATCCCGAGACCGTCGCGGCGGCGGTGATGTATGTGGCGGCCAATCCCGAGCGCGGCCGGCCGAAGCGCATAGCCGTATCGGCGGATGGCTGAGACTTCGTCGGCGCGGCTTCGCCTGCTCATCGACGCCTGCCTGACGCCCGCCGCGATCTCCCACTTGGCGCGGGTTTTCGGGGATAGGGTCGACTCTGCCCACGTTGATCGCGTGCTTGGGCCCGGGACGTCCGACGAGGCCGTGCTGGCCTGGGCCACGGCCGATAGGCGAATGGTATTGACAGCCAACGATGTCGATTTCGTCCTTCTGGCTCGAACAGGCGTCCCGCACCACGGCCTTGGTCTGATCAGCGATCAGAACACCCGGATTCGTCAGATCGCGGCCATCGAGCGATTGGTCAGCGCGCTCCTTGGCCATATGGACGGCAAGGGTATCGTCGCGGGCCATGTGTTTGTGCTGCGACGGACGGGTCGGCTCTCGGTGCGGCGTATCCCATTGTAATTTGAGGACATGGTGGGGACGGCAAACATGCTGGACACTGAGTGGTCGGTGCGCGGACCCAAGGGCTAATAAGCGCGGGCTATCGCGCGTTGCCGATCCACCCCAGCACCCCCACGATCGCCTCCGGTTTCGTCACCGCCACCGCCTCCGAAAAGTCCTCGCCCGCGCTGTAGAGGCTGGGCGTGGCGATCACCGCCAGGCCGGCGGCGCGGGCCGAGCGGACGCCGTTCCAGCTGTCCTCGATCGCCACCGCGCGCTCGGCCGGAATGCCGAGCATATTCAGCGCCAGATCGTAGATGTCCGGGGCCGGTTTCTTGGCCTCAACCATATCGCCGCAGGCTATGGCCTTGAACCAGGTGACGCCTTCCGGCCCCAACGTGGCGGTCAGCAGGGCGTCGACATTCGGGCGGCTCGTGGTGGTGGCGATCGCCAGGGTCACACCACGGGCCATGGCCTCGCGGAGCAGGGACTCGATGCCGGGCCGGAGGGTCACGGCGCCGGAGGTGACTTCGGCGGCGTAGATTTCGGTCTTGCGGGCGTGAAGGCGCCGGATGAAATTCATGGGCTCCGCACTTGAGCCCCCATCCCCCCCTTCGGGAGGACTTCGCCCAAAGGGGGAAGAGAAGCCCCGTTCCAGGGTCGAGATGTAGTGAGCGATGCGTTCCTTGCCGCCGGTGACTTTCAGCAGGACGCGGTAGTCGTCCTGGCTCCAGTTCCAGTCCAGGCCGGCCTCCGCGAAGGCCAGATTGAAGCTTTGACGGTGAGCCTCCTCGGTTTCTGCCAGGGTGCCGTCGACGTCGAAGATCAAGGCGTCGATCGTGCCGGGAATCATGGATTGCGGCTCAGGCGGTCGCGGCGGCGCGGATAGCGGCGATGTTGGCTGCGTAGGCGTCACGCCCGCCTTTGAACACCGCTGAACCGGCCACCAGGGTGTCGGCGCCGGCCGCTGTCAGGAGGCCGGCGTTGGCCGGGATCACGCCGCCATCGACCTCGATGCGGATCGGACGCTCGCCGGCCATCTTGCGGATCGTCCGGACGCGTTCCACCGCGTCGGGAATGAAGGCCTGGCCGCCGAACCCAGGGTTGACGCTCATCACCAAAACCATATCGACCATGCCGATCACACTCTCCAGGGTGGCGATCGAGGTGCCTGGGTTCAGGGTCACGCCGACCTGTTTGCCAAGTGCACGGATGGTCTGAAGGGTCCGGTGAATGTGTGGTCCGCTCTCGACATGGGCTGTGATCACGTCGGCTCCGGCCTTTGCGAAGGCCTCAAGATAGAGGTCGGTAGGTGAGATCATCAGGTGGACGTCCATAGTCCGATCCGTATACGGACGAAGACTCTTCAACACGTCGGGCCCAATGGTGATATTGGGGACGAAGTGGCCGTCCATCACATCGACATGGATCCAGTCGGCGCCCGCGGCCACCACGTCGCGCACTTCCTCGCCCAAGCGGGAGAAGTCGGCCGCCAGGATCGACGGCGAGATGGCGAGCGGGTTGGTGGTCACGCTATATCCTTAGGAGGGGTCGAGGCCAGCGAGCAGGCCGCCGCTATAGACCCGGCTGGCCCTCACGTCAGCCTCGCGGATGGTCATCAGGTCGTCGCGCGACACCAGGGCCTGGCCTGAGAAGATCCGGTGGGCCAGGCGCAGGCGCATGCGGTCGATGGCGTTGCGGATCGAGCGGGCGTTGGCGAAGTGTTCCTGAGCCCGACGCAGAGGGATGTAGTCGGCGAAGGCGGCGCGGGCGGCGTCGTCGAATCGGAAGTTCTGCTGTTCGAGCATCTTGTCGGCGATGATCATCAGTTCGTCGTCGCTGTAGTCGGGAAAGTCGATGTGGTGGGTGATGCGCGAGCGGAACCCGGGATTGCTCTCGAAGAACCGCGCCATGCGATCGGCGTAACCGGCCAGGATCACCACCAAGTCGTCGCGCTGGTTCTCCATCACCTGCAGCAGGATTTCGATCGCCTCCTGGCCGTAGTCGCGCTCGTTATCGGGCCGGTAGAGGTAATAGGCCTCATCGATGAAGAGAACACCGCCCATGGCCTTCTTGACGATCTCCTTGGTCTTGGGCGCCGTGTGGCCGATATACTGGCCGACCAGATCGTCGCGGGTGACGCTGACCAGGTGCCCCCGCCTCGAATAGCCGAGCCGATGCAGGATGTCGGCCATGCGCATCGCCACCGTGGTCTTGCCGGTGCCGGGGTTGCCGGTGAAGCTCATGTGCAGGGTCGGCGGCTCGGTGTTGAGGCCGAGCGTCTGGCGCGCCCGCTCGACCACCAGAAGGGCGGCGGTCTCGCGGATGCGTTGCTTGACCGGCGCCAAGCCGACCAGCTCCCGATCCAGCCGGTCGAGCACCTCGGCGACGCCGGTCTGCTCGATATCGGCCTTCAGGTCGATCAGGTCCGGAAGCTGGACGTCATCAGCCATAACGGTCGCCTTCTGGCTTGTCGGTGGCGTAGGCGTGGGTCGTGTAGGCGATGTTGCGGCCTGGGCCTTCGGTACGTTCGAGCCGGAAGCCGGGCTCGGTGGCCGGGCGGTTGACGATGAAGCTCATCCGCACCGTTTCCCAGCCGTGGGTGGAATCGAAGGCGTTGATGCGGATGTAGAGATTACCGTGCGCCTTGCGGCAGGCGTTCAGCTCCATGACCACGCCCGCGGCGTCCGCCAGGTCGAACATCGGCATGCCCCACAGCTCCCAATAGGTG
>JANYFU010000270.1 GCA_025359665.1 Caulobacteraceae bacterium | reverse complement strand
CGGCACGCCCGGGCCGGCGCCAGCCGCTTCATGGTTGAGCCCAATGTCAAGGAGGGCAAGGGCGGCCTTCGCGATCTCCACACACTGTTCTGGATCGCCCAATACCTGCATCCCGCCGACGGGCTGGACGGGGTTCTGAAGATGGACATGTTCCTCGGGCGCGAGGTCCGGGCCTTCATTCGCGCCTTCGACTTTCTGGAGGCGGTCCGCGCGCACCTGCATTTCACCGCCGGTCGCCCGGAGGAGCGCCTGACGTTCGACCTGCAGCCGGAGATCGCCCGCCGGATGGGCTATCATGACCGGCCCCGGAAAGATGGCGACAACACCCCCGCGGTCGAGCGCTTCATGAGGCGGTATTTCCTGATCGCCAAGGACGTCGGGGTGCTAACGCGCGCCTTCTCGGCCAAGCTCGAAGCCGACCATATGAAATCCAGCCCCAGGGGCCTGCTGAGGGTGCTTCCCGGAAAGCCAGCGGCGCGGATCACCCTGGAACCGGGTTTCGTTCTTGACGGCGGGCGGATTTCGGTCACCGGCCCGGATGTGTTCGAACGGGACCCGGTCAATCTGCTGCGGTTCTTTCGCCTCGCGGACGCCAGAGACCTGGACCTGCACCCGGACGGTTTCACCGAAGTCACGCGGCACCTGCCGCTGATCACCTCGCGGGTCAGGCGGGATCCCGTGGCCGCGGGGGTGTTCCTGGATATCCTGGCCAGGTCGCGGAAGCCCCGACGAACCCTGGAGCTGATGAACGAGGCCGGTGTGCTCGGGCGGTTCCTGCCGGAGTTCGGGCACATCGTGGCCCAGATGCAGTTCAATATGTACCACTCCTATACCGTGGACGAGCACACCCTGCGCGCGGTGGGCATCATCAACGACATCTCCGAGGGCCGCTTCACCGAGGATCATCCTCTGTCCACAACCGTGATGCCACTGATCGAGGACAGGGAGGCCCTGTTCCTGGCGATGCTGCTGCACGACACCGGCAAGGGCGGTGTCGGCGGGCAGGAAAAGGCCGGCGCCAGATCGGCGCGGCAGGCCTGCGAGCGTCTGGGCCTGGATCGGCAGCGCATCGATCTGGTTGCCTGGCTGGTGGAGCATCACCTGGTGATGAGCGACTTTGCTCAGAAGCGCGACCTGGCCGACCCGGCCACCGTGGCGGCGTTCGCCGACATCGTTCAGACCCCCGAACGCCTGCGCCTTCTTATCGTCCTCACGGTCGCCGACATCCGCGCCGTGGGACCCGGGGTGTGGAACGGTTGGAAGGGCCAGCTGCTCAGGGAACTCTACGGGGCCGCCGAGACGATATTCCGCGGTGGCCGCACCTCCGATGCGGCCGGCGTGGCGCGGCGACGCCAGGAGGCCGCCGCCTATGACGCCAGGACCGCCCTGGTCGCCGCCGAACCGGACGCCAGAGTCTGGGCCGGCGCCATGGAAGACGCCTATTTCATCGCCTTTTCTCCGGCCGAACAACGGATCCATCTGGGGCTGTCGCGGCGTGCCGCCCTGGCCGGGGGCGGAGCGGCCCAGGCCATGATCAGGTCCGACCGAGACGCCGCCGAGGTGGTGGTCACCGCCCCCGACCGGCGCGGCCTGTTCGCCGACCTGGCTTTGACCATCTCCCACATGGGGGGCAATGTCGTCGGGGCGCGGATCTTCACCTCGACCGTCGGCGACGCTCTGGACGTATTCTATGTTCAGGATCACGCCGGCCAACCATTCGGAGACGGCAATCCAAAGCACCTGCAACGGCTGGTGCGGGCGCTGGAGGCCGCAGCCAGCGGAGACAGCCCGGCGGCGGAAACCCGCCGCACCAATGACCAGGCGCGCGCGTCGGCTTTCGCGATCGCCTCGACGGTGGCGATCGACAATGAGGCCTCCCGGCACGCCACGGTGGTCGAGGCCTCGGGACGCGATCGTCCAGGTCTGGTCGAAGCGCTGGCGAGGGCGATCTCGGACTCGGCCCTGTCGATCCAGTCGGCGCATATCGAGAGCCACGGCGAGCGCGCCGTCGACGCCTTCTATGTGGTCACCGCCGACGGCGGCAAGCTGACCGATCCAGAGCGGCTAGCGGGGGTCCGCGCCCGACTGACCGATGTCCTCGACGCGACGGACGGCGCCTCCCAGGCCGGCCGTCTGCCCCGCGCCCGGGCGAGCGTCGCGCGCTAAGTCAATCCCGGCGGGTTCGGCTTGCCCCGGCCGTTGCTTGGCGGTAAGCGGTAGCCATGGCTTTTCAAGGATCAAACCGGCGGCGATGGCGGGTCCCCTCGTCACCCCTCTGAACACCGCGCGCCTCGCG
>JANYFU010000249.1 GCA_025359665.1 Caulobacteraceae bacterium | reverse complement strand
TCCGCCACCGGCCTCGCCAGCCGGACCGTCAAACGGCGCTGGCAGGGCGCGCGGGCCTGGCTGTTCGACTATCTCAATGGCGCCGCTGTCAGCGCCCTCGCTTGAGGTTGAGCGCCGGGCGCTGGCCCTGGTCGAGCGCCTGGCCAACTGGACCGGGAGCCCGAGGTTCCGCGAACGGTTGCTGCGCCGGGAGACCGAGCCCGTGCGCGCCCGGGTCGAGGCGCTGGAGGCGGGGATGGGCGCGGCCTCCGGCCTGCTGCCCACCGAGGCGCCGGGCGGGCGATCCTTTCAGCGGGGCCCGCCGCCCGCGCGGATAGGCCCTTTCGCCGTCGAGGATCTGATCGGCGAGGGCGGCATGGGCGAGGTCTATCGCGGGCGGCGCGTTGACGGCCTCTATGACCAGATCGTCGCGATCAAGCTGATCCACAGCCATCTGGGCGCCCGGGCCGGCGCGGCCTTCGACGTCGAGCGTCGCATCCTGGCCAGGCTCGAACACCCGAATATCGCCCGCCTGATCGACGGCGGGGTCGCTGATGGCGAGCGGCCGTACCTGATCATGGAACATGTCGATGGCCGGCCTTTGGACGAGGCCGCAGCCGGTCTCGCGCCGCCCGCCCGGGTTCGGCTGTTCATCCAGGCGGCGACCGCTGTGGGGTTTGCCCACGGCCGCCTAGTGGCCCACGCCGATCTGAAGCCCGGCAACATCCTGGTCGACGCCGAAGGGCGGGTCAAACTGCTCGATTTCGGCATCTCCCGGCTGCTCGACCGTGTCGGAGGCCCATCCGGCGAGCCTTCCCCCCTGACCCGCTATTTCGCCAGCCCGGAGCGCCTCGCCGGAGAGCCGCCGTCGATCGCCGACGACATCCACGCCCTGGGCGCGACACTGGAGCTGATCACCAGGGATGTCGCCGATCCCGACCTGGCGGCGATCGCCGCCAAAGCGCGGTCGCCGGATCCGGGTCGGCGCTATCCGGGCGTCGACGCCTTGATCGACGATCTCCAGCGGTGGCTCGAGCATCGGCCGGTGGGCGCGCGGCCGGCGGGCCTAGTCTATCGTATCCGCAAGTGGGTTCAGCGGCGACCCCGCCTGTTCCTCGCCGCCGGCCTCGCCGGCGTTCTGATCGCCATCGCGGTCGGCGTCGCCGGCGTCAATGCTCTGCATGCCCGCCGCGAGCGGGCCGAGGCCGTGGCGCGCTTCGAAGACGCGCGGGGCGTCGCCAACTACCTGCTGTCGGACCTGATGGTCCGGCTGGAGTCTCAGCCCCGGTCGCTGGCCCTGCGCGTGGAGGTCGCCCGGCGCGCGCAACAGGAACTCGATCGCCTGACCAAGGCCGAGGCGGCCGGCCCGGCGCTCGGGCTGGAGGTCGCCACCGGGCTCTGGCGGCTGGCCGAGAGCCAGGCCTCGATCGACCGTCCCAACCTGCATCAGCCGGACGCGGCGCGCGCCAACCTTCGCCGCGCCGCCGACATCGCCGCCCGCCTGCCCGGCCAGGCCGCGCGCGCCCTGCTGGCGCGCATCCGCCTGGACCAGGCCGATCTGGCCGACACCTTCGACAACGACACCACCGCCGCCGATGACTTCCTCCGACAGGCCAGGAGCCTGTCGCCGGGGACCAGTGACAAGGCGCTGTGGCTCCAGGCCCAGCTGACCGAGGCGCGGCTACGCGGCTGGCAGGGCCGCTACGCCGAGGAGGCAAGCGTCGCGGCGGCGGCCCTCGCCGCCGCCCCAGCCACTGGAGACAAGGACCGGGTGCGGCTCCGAGCCGCCCTGGCCGACAGTCTCAGCGAGGGTGATTTCTATCTGGGGGCCATTTCACGGGCCGAGGCGGGCTATCGCGTCGAGATCGCCGAACTCGAAGCCGCCCACGACACCTGGCCAGACGACAACAATCTGCTCGGCCTGCTGGCGCGCGCCCGCTGGAGCCTGGCCACCACCCTGGCCGAGGAAAAACGGTTCGCGGAGGGCGCGCCGATACTGGCGCGCGCCCGGATCGAGGCCCGCGCGGCGTTCGAATTCGATCCGGCCGACGGCGACGCCCGGCGCCGCTACCGCGTGACCGATAACGCCTACGCCCAGAACCTGGCGTTCCTCGGGCGTGCGGATCAGGCTGTGGCGATCCTGCGAGGCCACGCGGCGGAAGACGCCGCCGCGTGGCGCGCCCATCCGGGCGAGGCATGGCGATTGCATGACTACGCCATCAGCATGACGATGATCGGCGAAGCCTTGGCCACCGCCAATCGTTACGCCGAGAGTTGCCGCGCCGACGAAGTGACCATGAGCCTGTTCAGGCGCCTCAAGATGATGGGTCGCCTGACGCAATGGGATCTGGACCACAACATCGATCTGCTGACCAAACGCCGCACCCAGACCTGCCGGCAAGGCGGCGGGCGCGTCCCCGGGCCTCCGCATTGACGATGCACCCGTTGGACGGCACAACCCGTCATGGCTCTCACCATCTATGGCTCTCCCCGTTCCCGCACCATGCGGACCCTCTGGGCAGCCGCCGAACTTTATCTCACCAAGAAATACGGCGGCGGCGGTCAAGCCCCCCTCTATCCAGATAACCCGCAAGACGAAGCGGAGGCTTGGCGATGGAGCCTGTGGGCTCAGGCCCACCTGGAGCCATGGGTTCAGCGCGACGGCCAATTCCAGGCGATCCGTTCATCGGCGGACGCCGCGATGCAGGCGACCCTGGCCGTCAGCCTGGCGACCTTGGACCAGGCCCTGGGGGTCCGCGCCTGGCTGGTGGGCCGACATTTCAGCGTGGCGGACCTGAACGTCGCCGCCGTACTTTCCCCAACCCGGGCGCGGGACATCGCCTTGTCGGAACATCCGCATGTCGGCCGATGGCTGGCGGCCTGCTACGATCGCCCGGCCGCCCGCGCCACGCGGCTGCGCTTCGCGTAGGGGCCGGAGATCTCGCGCGCGATCGACATGGTTCCGGAAGAGCGCCGCGACGGCGTGCGCGACGCCTTCAAATCCGTGTTCGGCGCCGGGACGCCGGGCGATGCGCGGCCGGTCGTCGGCGGGGTTTCCGGCGCCCAGATCCTTCGTTTCGAGGTCCGTGATCGTCTCTATGTTCTGCGGCTCGAACCCGAACGCATCGCGCTGAACCACCGTCAGCGTGGCTTTGTCGCTATGGCCTCGGCGGCGGCGGCCGGGGCCGCGCCGCCGGTCCACTTTGCCGATGCGGCGACCGGCGTGGCGATCATGAACTTCATCTCCGGCCGGCCGCTGTCCGAACATCCGGGCGGCCCCGCCGGGATGGCGGCGGCGCTCGGCGCGCTGATCGCGCGGGTGCAGGGTACGGCACGGTTTCCATCGTTGAGCGATTACCCGGAGATGATCGGCGCCAAGCTGGCAGCACTGATCGCCTCCTGCCTGTTCGCGCCCGGCCAGCTGAACGCCCACGCGGAGGGCCTGGCGCGCATCCGGGCTGAACTTGCGTGGAACGCGGCCTCGTTGGTTTCCAGCCACAACGAT
>JANYFU010000214.1 GCA_025359665.1 Caulobacteraceae bacterium | reverse complement strand
CAAAGCGACGGCGGGCGTCGCCCTCGAGTCGGCGTTAACCGATTGCAACGCCGCTCTGACCAAGGCGCCGGACGACGCCGCCTATCTCGACAGTCGAGGCTTGGTGTTTCTTCGTCTCGGGCGTCTCGATGACGCCATCACCGACTATGATCGCGCTTTGGCCAAGCGTCCCAATGTACCGACATCACTGTTTGGCCGAGCCGTGGCATGGGCCCGAAAGGGAGAAAAGGCCAAGTCGGATGGCGACGCGGCCGCCGCCGTCAAGATCGACCCCGATGTCCGCTCGGATTTCGAGCGATACGGGGTCAACCTCTGAGCGATGTCCGGATTGAGGTGTCGCGGAGATGCCGCATCACAAGCGTTCGGCTCCCCACGTCTCACCCGCCGGCTTGGCCAGATCGACGCCCGACGCCACCCGTAACGGTCCCACCCAGCGCGGCTTTCACCCGAGCGAGTAGGCGGCCGGACGTCCTAGAAACAACCGCGCTTTTCCCGCGCGGCGAGACACCTGTCGGCGGGAACCTCTTATCGTTGCGCAACCATGAACAGGCGGGGGAAGGCGAGCATCACCTTGCCATCGGCCATCGGCGGATAGGCGGTGGCGATCTCGTCTGTGTAGCGGGCCAGAAAGTCGCGGCGTTCCGGCTCGGTCAGCGGATCGACGAACGGCCGCAATCCCGTGGCGCCGACGAACTCGACGATGGCCGGGGCGCCTGCGAGAATATGGTTGTAGGTGGTGCGCCAGATGTCGATTCGCGCGGCCAGCGGGGCCAGCGCCTCATGGTAGGCCCAGGCCGGGGGCAGGGGGTCGCGCGCCGCGCTCGCCAGACGCTTCGCCCAGGGGCCTGACCCGGCGACGGCCTTCATCAACCGGTGGGTCGGTTCGGCGAGATTGTCGGGCATCTGTACCGCCAGGACCGCGCCTGGACGCAAGGTCGCCAGCACCTTGGCCAGCTGTTGCTTGTGGTCCGGAATCCATTGGTAGGTGGCGTTGGCAAACACCAGATCGACGTCGGGACCGGGCGTCCAGTGGTTGGCATCGGCCATTTCGAACCGCGAATTCGGCAGGCGCCGGCGCGCCGCCTCCAGCATGGCCGGCGAATTGTCGATACCCAGGATGTCGGTGCCCGGATAGCGCTCGGCTAGCAGTTCCGTCGAATTGCCGGGCCCGCAACCGACATCGACGATCCGGCGCCTAGGCCCGCCCGGAACCTGGGCCAGCAGATCGCGCGCCGCGCGCGTGCGTTCGTCTTCAAACTTCAGATAGGTTGAGGGGGACCAGTCGGCCATATTGTCGTTCTCCTCGCGCCAGCTGGAGGGGCGCACAGGACCCCACCGCGTCGCTTTCGAGGTTGAGTTAAACGCGCCGCGAGATTGCCGTGTCAATGAACCTGTGAGCTATTCCGCTCGTGAGCCGTCGCCAACGGAAGTAAAGCTTGTGAGGGTGTAGTTCTGTCACCATCGACAGCGCCTGAGGACTTTGCGGCCGACGTAGCGGCGATCGGCCGTGCGTCGGCGGTGTCGAGCATTCTCGAGGTCATATGCCAGTCGACCGGCATGGGCTTCGCGGCCATGGCGCGGGTGACGGCGGACCTCTGGATCGCCTGCGCGGTGCGCGACAATATCGGCTTTGGATTGGCGCCAGGCGGTGAGTTGCGGGTCTAAACCACAATCTGCGACGAAATTCGCCAGAGTTCGCAAGCTGTCGTTATAAGCCACGTGGCCGAGAGCTTTTCATCACCACGATGATGCAGAAGAGCGTCCGGCGCATGGCCGGACTGATCGACAACGTGCTGGATTTCGCGCGCGGACGGCTTGGTGGCGGATTTGCCATCGAGCGGCGAGGCGCAATGATTCAGCCGGCGCTTGAACAGGTGATCACCGAACTGCGGCTGAGTTTCCCTGACCGAACGATCGAAACGGCGTTCTCGCTGGAGGAGCCGGCGCACTGTGACCTGGCCCGTATTGCCCAGCTGTTCTCCAATCTGTTGGGCAACGCCCTGAAACATGGATCACCAGATAGCCCGGTACAGATCCGTGGATCGCTTCATGGCGGTATGTTCGACTTGTCGGTGAGCAATTTCGGTGATGATATTCCTCCTGAGACGCTTGGCCGGCTGTTCGAACCTTTCTCACGTAGCGATTTTGCGCTCCACCAACAGGGCTTGGGCCTGGGTTTGTACATAGCATCGGAAATCGCCATGGCTCACGGTGGCCAGATAACCGTGTCTTCATCCGGCGGCGAAACCAAGTTTGCGTTTTTGATGCCGCTAAAACATCCAATGAACCTTTGACGCCGCCGGGCGCTATAGAACTCTTCGGAAAGGCTGATTGTCGTGTGTCACGTGCTGATCATCGAGGATGACCCCTTGGTCGCCCTGCACCTCCAGATCCTGTTGGAGGAGCACGGCGCGACGTCGGTCGCCATCGCCGAGACGGAGGCGGAGGCCATCAAGGCCGCTTCCGCCAACCCACCGGCCGTCATCACATCCGACGTCAGCCTGAGGCAGGGCAGCGGGCCTGTCGCCGTCCAGGCCATTCACGAGCGGCACGGCGCCATTCCGGTGATTTTCATCACCGCCATGCCCGAGGCCTGCCCGTCGTGCGGCCCGCATGAACGACTGTTTGGCAAACCCATTGACGAAACCGCTGTCGCTCAGGCGTTCCGCGAGCTGCTTCCGGCTTGAATATTTTGCAACCAATACGTCCTTCCGGGTCCGCGACTAAACACCTAGTGTTCGTATTGATTTCAATGTCGCGGGGGTAGGTTCGGAAACTACTCAGACGCGGGACAGTCGACGCTCGGTTGCGGGGCTGTTGATTGTGGGCGTAGGGTGTTGGTTGAGGCCGCGCGACCAAGCCGCCGCCCATTTGGAGGAAGACGAACATGGCCACCCCCACAACTCTGGAAAAGCCAGGCTACCTGGGTCTGTTGAACGCCATCTCCCTGGCCGAGAGCGCCGCGGGGGTCTATCTGGAGGCCTGGGCAAATGTGACGCCCAATGCCGACCTGGCCTGCACCCTGCGTCTGGTCGCGGCCCGCGAACGCAGTCACGGCGATGTGTTCTGCCGCCGGATCTCCGAGTTGGGCTTCAGCCTGAAGTCGAAGGCCAATCCCCGCGACGCCGAACAACTGGCCAAGCTCGCCAACCCCAACATCAGCGACCTGGAGAAGATTCCCGCCGCCCGCGAAGAAGGGGCCGATCCGTTCGGTGAGATCCGCCGTCGGATTTCCGAAGGCGAATTCGATCCGATGACAGCCAATCTGATGAACTGGTACATCGCCGAGGAGAAAGACAGCGGCCGGCGCCTGCGCGATGCCTATGACTGCGTGCGGGACATGGGCCGCAAACCTTCAGGCAAGATGAGCCAAGCGTCGAACGACGGACCCAGCGCCGACGCCGAAGCCATGATGGCCTGCATGACAGCCGGCTTCGCCCGACTGGAAAAGGCCATGGAAAAGCTGGTCAAGGCGTCGAAGTAGCACAAGGCCGCTGTGCTCATCCCGGAGCGCGGGCGTCCTGGGGCATAACTATTCTCCCTCTGGACGCGACGAAACGAGCCTATAGCTTGGGCTCGGTTCGTCGCGGGCGGGGAGACTGGACATGGGGGCCATCCTCGTCACCGGCGGGGCGGGATACGTCGGCAGTCACGCGGTCCTGGCCCTGCTCGACAGCGGCGCGGGGGTGGCGGTGGTCGATGACCTATCGACCGGCCTACGCGGCCTCGTCCCACCTGGCGTAGCGTTCTATCAAGGCTCCGTCGCCGATGGGGCGCTGATCGACCGGATCATCGCCGAACAGCGCGTGACCGCCATCATGCATTTCGCCGCGTCGGCGGTCGTGCCAGAGTCGGTCGCGGACCCTTTGAAGTATTACCGGAACAACACCGACGCGAGCCGATGTCTGATTGAGCGCGCGGTGCTCAATGGCGTGCGGCACCTGATATTTTCATCGTCGGCGGCGGTCTATGGCCGGGCTGAAACCGCGGTCGTGACCGAGGATGCGCCCACGCTGCCGATCAATCCCTATGGCTGGTCCAAGCTGATGACCGAACAGATGCTGGCCGATGTGGCCCGGGCGCGCCGGTTCAACTATGCCGCGCTGCGCTATTTCAATGTCGCCGGCGCCGACCCCGACGGCCGAGCGGGCCAGCCCGGTGGCGCGGCGACCCATCTGATCAAGACCGCGGTCGAAGCGGCCATCGGCCGGCGTCCCGGGGTTACTATCCACGGAACCGACTATGCGACTCCCGATGGCGCCGGGGTGCGCGACTACATTCATGTCAGCGATCTGGCCGCGGCGCATGTCGCGGTGCTCGAGCGGCTGGTTGGTCGTCCCGATGCGTCGCTGGTTCTGAACTGCGGCTATGGGCATGGTTTCTCGGTGCTTGAGGTGCTCGATACGGTCGATCGGGTCGCCGGCGTGAAGGTCGCGCGGACATCCGGACCTCGCCGTGCAGGCGATCCGGATACGCTGATCGCCGGTATTGAGCGTCTGTGCTCAACCCTCGACTGGCGTCCGCGGTGGGATGATCTGGCGACGATCGTCAGGCATGCCCTGGCCTGGGAGCGAAGCCTGCCAGCATCGGGTCCGGCGCTTCTGGACCGGGCCGTCGCAGGCCCAGGAGCGTCTGGATCATGACCACGGCGTAGGTCGTCGGCGCATAGATGTGGTAACACCAGTGCATCATGATCGCCTTGACCAGGGTCGGCGGCGGAACCCGGCGCGCCAGGAAGACGAAGAAGGCCCGGTTGAGAAACAGATAGCCGAGCGCTGGCACGGCGACCAACGGCGTCGCCGCCGGCGCCAGAATCCCCAGAGGCAGGATCATCAGGCTGCAGAGGGCGGCCACTGCCTTGACCCGCTCGATCACGCCCAGGTTCAAGTCCGCTCCCGCGGTGCGCCCGTCGGCCAGCAGGCACGACCAGGGATAGGCGCGGCGGACGACATCGGTGTGCCACACTCGCCAGAGACTCCAGTCCTTGTGGTGCTTGGCCCGGGCCGCCGGCGTCAGCCGGATCTTGTGCCCCCTGGCGAGCAGCCGGGTTCCAAGTTCGATATCCTCGACGCTGGGGTGGGCGAACAGGGCGGCGTTGTATCCGCCCAGCTCCACAAACAGGCGCCGATCGATCAGGCCAAGGCCCGACCAGAAGGTGCTGGCGTCTCGCCGACTGTGCTGATGGATGAAATGATGACGCAGGTTCGCGTACAGGCTCGAGGCCCGCCTCGACCGCGGCTGGTCATCATAGGAGCCGAACGCCGCCTGGGCGCGGTGCTCCAGCATGTCGCCCGCGAGTTGCTCCAGGGCGTCCGGCGCGACGACCACGTCGGCATCGACAAACAGCAACAGATCGGCCCGCGCCGCCGCGGCGGCGACATTGCGTCCGTGCGATGGCCCCATCGGCCGGCCGTCATTGCGGATGACCCGCGCGCCGGCCTGGCGCGCGATCATATCAGTGCCGTCGTGTGAGCCGTCGCTGAACAGGATCACCTCGTCGGCGGACCAGCTCATCGCCGAGATCGCCGCGAGGCACGCCGGTAGCGTCGCCGCCGCGTCATAGGCGGGGATGATCACCGCGACAGTGGGTCTCGCCGTATCGGCGACCACGATTTCCAAGCAACACCCCCATCACCCGAACGGCCTCTTCACAGTCAGGGAACAAGACCAAGGAATCAAGCGCTGTCCTCTTGGGCCGCCGCAGGCCTGGGTGATCGCGGAGTTCGTCGGCGGAACGGCGTCGGGATGACCATCGCGGCCAGCGGCGCCAGCCAGATGACCCGCGCCTGGTAGCGATCCGAGGCGCCCGAGAGGATGGCGCAGACCGCGGCGTTCGCCACGATGCCCGCCACTAGGAACAGCGCCAGCGCCCGGCGCTCGGGAGAGGCCGCCGGAAAGCCGACCGCCAGCCAGACGAGCGCCAGGGCGGCTGAAATCTCGCTCAGTGTGTCGGCCATGTCCCTAAGGTCTGTCGACATTCTGGAATCCGCCCTGAAGACTGGCGCCGCGGTCTTGCCCGGCGCGATCCCTATGTTGAAGTTCTCTTCGACGATGCGGAAATGAATCAGCTGGCGGGTCAGGCCGGTCAGGGACGCCCGCAGCTGTTGCAGCGGATAGGCCATGGTCGCCCGGTAGACGATGTCCTGTTCCTCGTTTCTAAGCCGTTGCATCTGGGAGGGGGTGGCCAGGGTGGCGACGCCGCTTGGCCCCCACAGGAAGTCGTTGCTGGTTTTGGGTATGTCGCGGCCGTATATTTCGCAAACGACGTAGTGTTCGGATGGGCAGTGGCGGTCGAGATACCAACGCGCGGGTCCGTCGCCGATGGAGCGGGCCAGGACCAGTGGCAGCCGCTTGGGCGCCACGCTGACTTCGCCAAAGCCGATGAATCCGCTGACGACGACGGCCAGTATCCCCAGGACGATCGGCGCCGCCATCCAAAGCCATGACACGCTGCGGACGTGAGGCTGGCCGGATGCTGGGCGCTGGATCGCACGCCAGATCAGACCGAGCGGCAGCAGCAATATGGCAATGGCGACATGGCTGGCATGGGATGAGATCGCCAGCGCCCCGATGCCGCACAGCCCAACCGTGACCGGCGCTGTCAGCCGATCGGCTCGAAACACCATGATGGCGATGATGAGGATGGTCAGGCCGGCGAACACGTCCGGCATCGCGAAACTGGCCACCCACGCCGCGGGTGTCGCCAGCGCCAACCACAGTATGGTGGCCCACCACCGCACGCCCGTGACGTTGATGACGGCCAGAAAAACCGAGACGATGAAGGCGACCATCATCGCCTGCATCACGGCCAAGGGTGTCATGGCGCGGTCAGCTCCGCGCAGTCCAAACGCCAGCACGCTGTATGGGATCGATCGGGCGCTCTTCACATCATGCGTGTCGGCCGGCGGAGGCGTGACTTTAGACACTGGGGCCGAGGAGGGCGTCGGATCAGCCGGGCTCAGACGGTGGAAAACGGACCCGACAGCCTTGTCGCCACCGGTATAGTAGGCCAGCGTATCGGCGAAATAGCCGGGCCGGCCGAACAGCATCAGCGGCCAGCACAGCAACAGCATGAAAATCAGCGATCGACCGAGCAGCTTTGCATCAAGGGCGATCCTGGTCACCGCTGGTCTCCCCTGACAGGACCGCCGCCATCTAGCACGTTTCCCGATTTTGGACCCGACATCGCGCCAGGAAGGTGGAACCAAACCGCGCGACGGTGTTGATGGAGCCATCTACGCCGGGGGAACGTGGTGCGGGTGCTTGTTCTGTCCAATATCGTGCCCTATCCGCCACATGGCGGGGTGCATCTGCGCATCCTCAGTGTTCTGCTGCGGATCGCCCGAAAGCACGAGGTTACGCTCGGCTGTCATTCGTGGGGCGTGGAGGATCGCGAGGGTGTCGA
>JANYFU010000199.1 GCA_025359665.1 Caulobacteraceae bacterium | reverse complement strand
CAGGCCCGGCTTGGACAGGCGGCCATTCGGTTCGGCCAATCTCTCGCCGATCTGGAGACCGGTGACGGTGGCTCGAGGGCCTACTTCATGGATCGCGAGACTGGCGGCTCAGGCGGTTGGATCGATGCCGATCTGCTGCTGGCGGCCGATGGCATCCATTCGGCGGTCCGGCGAAAATTCTATCCGGACGAGGGCGCGCCGAAGTGGAACGGCGTCACCCTGTGGCGGTCCACCAGCCGGTCGGCGAAGGTCTTGGGCGGCCGCTCGATGCTGTGGGCCGGCCATTCCCGGCAGAAGTTCGTCGCCTATCCGATCGCCTACGACACCGAGACTGGCGAGACTCGGCTCAACTGGATATGCGACCTGAAACGTGGGGAGGGCGACGCCCCGCCTCGGGAAGATTGGAACCGGCTCGGCCGCCGAGACGACTTCATGCCGCCCTTCGCCGGCTGGCGCTGGCCGGGGATCGATGTGCTGGCCCTGGTGGAAACCAGCGAAAAGGTGTTCGAATTTCCAATGGTCGACCGCGACCCGCTGCCCCGCTGGACGTTTGGCCGGACCACCCTGATGGGCGACGCAGCCCACCCGATGTACCCGGTCGGCTCCAACGGCGCGACCCAGGCGATCATCGACGCCCGCGCCCTGGCGTTCCACCTGTCGACAGCGCCGGAAGTGGATACGGCCCTGGCGCGCTATGAAGCCGACCGCCGCGAAGCCACCAGCCGCATCGTGCTGATGAACCGCGCTCATGGCCCCGACCAGGTGATGGAACTGGCCGAACAGCGGGCGCCGCGTCCTGGGGACGATCTCGACGCCTTGCTCCCCGTGGCTGAACGCCAAGCGATCGCCGACGGCTACAAGCGGATCGCCGGCTTCGACGCGGCGATGATGAGCGCGCCGTCGCCGTATCGCTTGCCGACCATCTGACGCGGCAGGCTGGAACGAACCGCGCCCGATCGGGTTTCAAGGTGTCTAAAGAGCAGGAAAGGCGTCCCATGAGCGACACGCAACACAGGATCGCCGGCGTTCTGCCGTCCGCGGCGGCGCTGGAGGGCGTGATCGGGGCGCTCGAAACCGCCGGCTTCGACCGCTCGCAGTTCGGTGTTCTGGCCAACAGGGATGCGCTCCCCGCCGGTGACGACGCCAACGCCCTGGCTGAAAATCCAAAGATTCATACCGACGCCGACACCTACCCGGAGACCGAGGGCGTGGTGACCGGCGCACTGGTCGGCGGGTTGACCTACTTCGCCGCCGCCGTCGCCGGCGGCGCGGTGCTGCTTACGGGTGGGGGTTTGGGGATCGCCTTGCTCGCAATCCTCGGCGCGGGCGGAGCCGGTGGCGTGGTCGGCGCCCTGGTGGCCTCGGGCTTTCACCAGGACCACGCCAACCTGATCGATGACCAGATTTCGCGGGGTGGACTGGTACTGTGGATCCAGCCCCGGGGCGACGCCCAGGCTCAATCCGCCATGGCGGAACTCAAACTCGGCGGGGCCGACAAGATCGTCGTTCAGGGAGCGGCCTGAGTCTATTTGAGCCGATCGAGCCGGAGTCTCTGCCGCGAGTCGCTCAGCCGACGGAGGGAAAGTTCGGCGATGGTCAGGGCCGCGACGCCGCTGGCGCCGGCCAGCAGGAACATCAATAGGATCTGGTACTTCACCGCTTCTACCGGATCCATGCCGGCGATAATCTGGCCGGTCATGATACCGGGCAGGGTGATCAGTCCGGCAGCCGACATCTGGTTGATGATCGGCAGCAGGCCCCGCCGAATGGCTTCGCGAAGCAGGGGCAGGGTGGCGGCGCGGAACTGGACGCCCAGGCCGAGTTGCGCCTCGATGGCCGACCGCTCGCGCCAGACGCCACCAACGATTCCATCCAGGGTCAGGCTGCCAGCGTTGAGGACCGATCCGAGGACGATCCCGACTAGCGAGATCGCGTAGCGCGGATCGTACCAGGGGTGCGGCCGGATCGCGGTGGTCAGGGCCAGGACGGCGGTGACGATGGTGGCCAGCGCGACGGTCGCGCCGCTGATGCTCAGGCCCGCGAGCCCCTTGAACTTATGCACCGGCCGCGCGGCGATTTCCCGCGCCGCGATCATCCCCATCACCATGACGATCGCCAGGGTGGCGAGGGGGCTGTTGAGGGTGAAGATGAACCGCAGAATGAAGCCCACGGCGATCAGC
>JANYFU010000194.1 GCA_025359665.1 Caulobacteraceae bacterium | reverse complement strand
GTTTCTGGTCGGGGAAAGCGTGACACTCGCCGACCTCGCGCTGGTCGCTTACACACGTATGGCGCCCGACGGCGGCTTGAACCTGGATGCCTATCCGGCGGTGCTGGCCTGGATCGCGCGGGTCGAGGCGGCGCTGAACATACGGGATTAGGCGGCCTTGGCGGGCTCGCGCTCGCTCGGGGGCGGACCCATCAGGGCGGGCTGAAACAGCAGGGCCGAGACCAGGGTCCAGACCAGGGAGATCATCAGCAGCTTGCCCATGCTGGCGGTGCCTGGATGACTTGAAGCCCACAGACTGCCGAAGCCGGTAGCAGTGGCCATGGCGCTGAAGAACACCGCCCGGGTCAGGCTCGACTGCAAAAGGTTGGTCCCACCGCTCCGCCAGGCCAGCACGAAGTAGATGTGAAAGGCCACGCCGATGCCGAACAGCAGCGGCAGGGCGATGATGTTGGCGAAGTTCAGCGGCTGGCCGATGGCGACACAACTGCCGAGGGTCAGCAGGCCGGTCAGCACGATCGGCGCCATGGTGATGGCCACATGCCGGGTTCGGCGCAGAACCGCATAGAGCAGCGCGGTGATGGCGATGAATGAAAGCACGCCGGCCTCCGCGAAGGCGCCGGCCACCGCGCGTCCGCCTTCCCGCACCTCTACCGCAGGTCCGGTGGCGTCGGGGTCGATCCTGGCCACGGCGTCGATAAAGCGATTCAGAACCGTGGTGTTGTTGGCGTCGCCCTTGGGGATCACCGACACCCGGGCGCGGCCGTCGGGCGCCAGCCAGTCTCGGGAAATCTCGGCGGGCAAGTCGGTCAGGCCGACTGGTCCAGCGCCTAGCGCCGTGCTGGTCTGGGTGAGCACGGTGGCCAGTCCCGGCATCAGCACTTGTGTCGCTTGGGCTCGGGTGGACGCGGGCGCGCCGGCCAGCCAATCAAATCCAACCGCGAGGCGTCGGGCGCCGATGGCCGAGGATGGCGTGGAGATCGCCGCGGCGGCCCGCAGATCGTTCGCCGCCTGGCGTAGGCCGGCGACGGTCTCGGCGTCGTTTGGGGCCGGAGCCGTGACCAGCGGGTTGAGGCTCAGATCCAGCAGCATAGCTGCGTCCGATACGATCGGCAGTTTCTCCGCCTGATTCTCCGGAATGAAGCTGGACAGGGTCCGCGCCTCTGAAACTTCCGGCAGACGCTCCAGCCGCCGCGCCAGGGCGTTGGCGTTACCGAGGGACGGGACGATGATCTCCACGGTATTGGGCGACTGGTCCGGATCAGCCATCAGTTCCAGCAGGGTCGCCACCGATTCCACCTTGGCGCTCTTCAGATGCAGCGGATCGAAATCGAAGGTCAGCCAGGGAAGCGAGGCCGCGCACACCGCCGCCGCGCCCAGCGCCACGCCGATCACCAGGCGGCGGTGACCAAGGATCACGGTGTCCAGCCGTTCGAGAAAAGCGCCCTCGTGGGGCGCGGCGCCTTTGGGAGCCCCCAACAACCAGATCAGGGCCGGCAGCAGCGACAGATTGAGCGCCAGGGCGATGAACATGCCAAGGCCGGCGATCACCCCAAGTTGGGAAACTCCGACATAAGCGGTAGGGGCGAACGCCAGGAAGCCGGCGGCGATCGCCGCGGCCGCCAGCGTCAGCGACCGGCCCATGCCCTGGCCGGAGGCGACCAGCGCGTCGCGAAGGCCCAGGCCGGCGGCGAATTCCGTGCGAAACCGGACACTGAACTGGATGCCGAAATCGATGCCCAGACCGACGAACAAGGGAATGAAGGCGACCGAAATCACATTGAACCGATGAAAGATCAGCAGGCCGACGGCAGCGGCCGAGATCAGGCCTACCAGGGTGGTGACCACGATCGCCGCGATCAGGCGTGGCGAACGGACCGCCATCCACAGCATCAGCAGAATGGCGCCGCCGGCCAGTGCGCCAATCAGCGCCGCGCGATCGGCCAGGGTGGCGAACTCTTCATCCTGCAGCGGAACCGGTCCCGTCAGTCGCAGCCGAACCCCATGAGCGGCGTCGAAATGGCTGTCCAAGGCAGCCTTACGGATGAAGGCGGTGGGACCAGCGCCCGATTCGAGCTTCTCGAAGTTCAGGACCGGACTGGACAGCACGATCCGCCGCAGATCCCGCCGCTCCACGGGCCTGCCGGAGATCAGGGTGCGCCAGGAAAACAACGCCGGCTTGCCGGCCTTCAGGTTGTCGAGAACCGCGCCCAGCGACTGAATCGGCCGATCCAGTTCCGCGAGCTTCGCATCCCCGGAGCCCACACCCCGCAGGGCGGTGGACAGCGTTCCGGCCAGCCCGCGCAGACTTGGGTCGGCGGCCAGCGGACCCAGGAAGGGCTGGGCCTTGATCAACTGGCCCATCTGGTCGCGAACCTCGCT
>JANYFU010000192.1 GCA_025359665.1 Caulobacteraceae bacterium | reverse complement strand
GTGGTTCAGATAGAGGTGAGCGTCGCCAAGGGTGTGCACGAACTCGCCCGGCTTCAGCCCGGTCGCCTGGGCGACCATCATGGTCAGCAGGGCGTAGCTGGCGATATTGAACGGCACGCCGAGGAACACGTCGGCCGAGCGCTGATAGAGCTGGCAGGACAACCGCCCCCCGGCCACGTAGAACTGGAACAGGCAATGACAGGGCGGCAGCGCCATGTCGTCGACTTCCGCCGGGTTCCACGCCGAGACAATATGGCGCCGGCTCTCGGGGTTCTGGCGGATCGATTGGACCACATTCGATATCTGGTCGATCACCCGCCCATCGGGCGCGGCCCAGCTTCGCCATTGTTTGCCGTAGACCGGACCGAGCTCCCCGTTCTCATCAGCCCACTCGTCCCAGATCGAGCAGCCCCGCTCCTGAAGCCAGCGCACATTGGTGTCGCCCTTCAGGAACCAGATCAACTCCAGGACGATGGATTTGAAATGCACCTTCTTGGTGGTCAGCAGCGGAAAGCCCGCCGCCAGATCGAACCGCATCTGCCGGCCAAAGACGCTCAGAGTGCCGGTGCCCGTGCGGTCTCCCCGTTGCGCGCCGTGGGCGATGATGTCGGCCAACAAGTCGAGATACTGCCGCTCCGGATGAACCGAAAGAGCGGATGTCTCGCGAAGCTGTTGGACGGTGGCGCTCATCACAATCTCCTTCATACCTCGACTCGCGCGTCGGCGCATCGGGATTGGCATGCTCATCCACAGCTTGACCTTCTGGGCAAAACCCTATCGATAGCGGCCTTCATTTCGTCGGAGACCACTCATGCGCGTCTATTACGACAACGACGCCGATCTCGCCCGCTTGCTGGACAAGAAGATCGCCATCGTTGGTTACGGGTCCCAGGGGCACGCCCATGCCCTCAACCTGCGCGATTCCGGCGTAAAGGACGTGGCGGTCGCCTTGCGGGCCGGTTCCGCCACGGCGAAGAAGGCCGAGGCCGAAGGCTTGAAGGTGATGACGGTCGCCGAAGCCGCCGCCTGGGCCGACGCCATCATGATCCTGGCCCCCGACGAGCTGCAGCGCGGTATCTGGGAAAAGGACATCGCCCCCAACATCCGCGACGGCGCGGCGCTGTTTTTCGCTCATGGGCTCAATATCCATTTCAAATTGATCGAGGCGCCGGCTTCCATCGATGTGCTGATGGTCGCGCCCAAGGGTCCCGGCCACACGGTGCGCGGCGAATATCTGAAAGGCGGCGGCGTGCCCTGCCTGATCGCCGTCGACCAGGACGCCACTGGCGGCGCCATGGACCTGGGCCTCGCCTACGCTTCCGCCATCGGTGGCGGCCGTTCGGGCATCATCGAGACCAATTTCCGCGAGGAATGCGAGACCGACCTGTTCGGCGAACAGGCCGTGCTATGCGGCGGCCTGGTGGAACTGATCCGCGCCGGGTTCGAGACCCTGGTGGAGGCCGGCTACGCGCCGGAAATGGCCTATTTCGAGTGCCTGCATGAGGTGAAGCTGATCGTCGACCTGATCTACGAAGGCGGCATCGCCAACATGAACTATTCGATCAGCAACACTGCCGAATACGGCGAATATGTCAGCGGACCCAGGATCGTGACGCCTGAGACCAAGGCGGAGATGAAGCGCATCCTGGCGGACATCCAGTCGGGCCGCTTCGTGCGCGACTTCATGTTGGAGAACCAGGCCGGACAGCCCAGCTTCAAGGCCACTCGCCGCCGCACCTCCGAGCACGGCATCGAGGAAGTCGGCGCCCGCCTGCGCGCCATGATGCCCTGGATCGCCAAGAACAAACTGGTGGATACCGCGCGCAACTAGGACCGCGATGACCGACGCCGCTGAAACCGCCAAGACTCGACTACGGGGCGATCTGCGTTCCGCCATGCGGGCGCGGAACGCCGAAGAGACCGCGGTGCTCCGCGCGCTGATCGCCGCCCTAGACAACGCGCAGGCGGCGCCGGTGGGCGACAAGCATCTGCGATACGTTGTCCATCAGTTCGGTGATCGCTCGGCGGAGGTCCCGCGCCTCAGTCTCGATGAGGCCGAGGTCAGGTGTCTCGTGGAGCGGGAGGTTGCGAGCCGGCACGCGGACGCGGACCAGTTCGAGGGCCTGGGCCGCCTTGAGCGGGCTGCTGAATTGAGGGCCGAAGCCGCGATCGTAGCGAGATACCTGACGCTCTAAGCGCCATTATCTAAACTAGACCCAACCCAGCGCCGCTTCTCCCCGCAAGATTGCTTCGACTATGTCGGTGTGTTTCGCGCCTTGTCGCTCGTGCAGCACCAGGGGCGGCAAAAGCTTGAGCGGCGCCTTGCCGGTCTTGATCGCTCGCGCGAGCACCCGCTTGGCGGGTGTGTCGACGAATGGATGAACCCCGCGAATCTGGAACGAGCCGGCCTTGGGGCCGAGGCCGGTCAGGATATCGCTTAAACGGTCTGCCCGGTGGATCAGGGTGATCGTGCCACCCTCCCGGACGGCTTTGATCAAGAACGCCGTCCATACCGCTAACCCCTCTGGGGAGATCCACGCGCCGCGCTTTGTCGCGGCCGGTCCCCGCAGGGCGCTTTCGTCGTCGAAAAATGGCGGATTCGCCAGCACCGCATCGAACGGTGGCATACCCAGAGCGGCGAAACCACCGGCGAGATCGCCCTCGATCAGGTTCACCCGCGCCTCCAGACCGTTAAGGCCGATATTGACCCGCGCCAACGCCGCGGCCTCGGCGTCCCGCTCCAGACCCGTGAACACGCAGTCCGGCCGCCGCGCCGCCGCCGCCAGCATCACCGCGCCGACCCCGCAGCCGGCGTCGAGAACCCGCGCGCCGGGCGGCGCGTCGCACGCCGCCGCCAAC
>JANYFU010000189.1 GCA_025359665.1 Caulobacteraceae bacterium | reverse complement strand
CGGGGGCGTGAAGCCGCCCTTGTAGCTGTAGTAGCCCGCGCACATGAACAGGAAGTTGCAGCTGTAGGTGGCGGTCTCGCCCGTATCCTTGAGGTCGGCGGTGACGGTCCAGGTGGAGGCGGCGCTGTCCCAGTCCGCTGTTCGCACCAGATGGTCGTAGCGGATGGCTTTATCGACGCCGTATTGTTTGGCGGTCTCGTTTACATATTTCAGGATCGAGGGGCCGTCGGCGATCGACTTGGCTTCGCGCCAGGGTTTGAAGCTGTAGCCCAGGGTGTGCATGTCGCTGTCGGAGCGGATACCGGGATAGCGGAACAGGTCCCAGGTGCCGCCCATCGACGGGCGGCCCTCCAGGATCGCATAGGTCTTGTTCGGACAAGTTTCATGCAGGTGGACCCCGGCGCCCACGCCGGACAGGCCCGCGCCGATGATCAAAACGTCGAAGTGTTGCATTGTCATATTCGTCCCTTATCGCCGATAACCCTGCAACCCTATTGTCGCCGATAAAGCAAGCGGCGTGCTATCAAGCCGGAATCGACAAATTCCGGGAAACGCCCTTGCCTGCAGCCGTCATCGCCGCCACCGGCCTCTACACGCCGCCGCAATCGGTATCGAACGCCGAACTGGTCGTCGCCTTCAACGCCTATGTGGCCCTGTTCAACGAAGAGCACGCCGGCGCCATAGCGGCGGGCGAGACCGTCGCCCTGACGCCGTCTTCCGAGGCGTTCATCGAGAAGGCCTCCGGCATCAAGTCGCGCTATGTGGTGGACAAGGCGGGAGTGATCGACCCGCGCGTGATGCGCCCGAGCATACCCGAACGGCCCAACGACCAGATCTCGATCATGGCCGAGATCGGCGTGGCGGCGGCGCGCCAGGCCATCGAGCGCTGGGGCAAGGATACCGATCGGATCGGGGCGGTGATCTGCGCGGCGTCGAACATGCAGCGCGCCTATCCGGCCATGGCCATCGAGATCCAGCAGGCGCTGGGCATCGACGGCTTCGGCTTCGACATGAACGTGGCCTGTTCGTCGGCCACCTTCGGGATCAAGACCGCCGCCGATTATATCGCCGCCGGCGAAGCCAGGGCGGTGCTGGTGGTCAATCCGGAGATCACCTCCGGCCACCTGAATTTCCGCGACCGCGACAGCCATTTCATCTTTGGTGACGTGGCCACGGCGGTGATCGTCGAGGCGGCCGACGAGGCCAAGGGCGGCTGGGATATTCTCGGCACACGACTGAAGACCCAGTTTTCCAATAACATCCGCAACAATTTCGGCTTCCTCAACCGCGCGGCGCCCGAGGGGATCGGCGCGGACGACAAGCTGTTCGTGCAGGAGGGCCGCAAGGTGTTCCGCGAAGTCGTACCGATGGTCGCGGAAATGATCGTCGCCCACGCGGCCGACCTGGGCATCGACCCCACGGTCCTCAAGCGGCTCTGGCTGCACCAGGCCAATATCAACATGAACGAGCTGATCGCCCGGCGGGTGCTGGGCCGCGAGCCGACAGCCGAAGAAAACGTGATCATCCTGGACGAGTTCGCCAACACCAGCTCGGCCGGCTCGATCATCGCTTTCCACCGAACCAACGACGACTTCGTGGCCGGTGAGCTTGGCCTTATTTGTTCCTTCGGCGCGGGCTATTCGGCCGGAACCGTATTCGTGCGCAAGCGTTAGACGCCCGCCCGCAATTCCACCGCCAAGGACGTGTTCATGAAGGCTCCCGCCGCGATCCTCGCCGCCTCGGTTCTGGCGTTCAGCCTGGCTCTGTCCGGAACCGGTCTGGCCCGTGGCGCGGATAAGGCCCCGGACGCCACCGCCGCCGCCGAGGTGGGCGAGCCCCTGCCCCCCGGCGCGCCGACCCAGTCGTACGAGCTGGCCGCTTGGTGCTTCGGGGCGATGAGCGAATACCTTGATATCTACGACAAGGTGAAGCCGGACCTGAGGGATATCGACAAGCTGTTCGGTTCGGAGGTCAAGAATGAGAAGGACCCCTATACCCAGGATATCGCCGCGGCCCGCGAAGAGCTGAAGGTTCTGTCCGGCGCCGTGGAGGCGGCCGAGAAGGCAAGCCCCCAGGTGATCGCGCCGCAAGGCTCGCAGGCGGTGAAGCTGGGCCGGTCGATTTGGGTGGTGGCCGAACAGGGATCGCACCGGGAACTGGCCCGAGCCTGGCTGTCCTGGGCCATGCCCGACCGCTGCGCCTCCAACGCCCGCGAACTGGCGACCAAGTCGGCGCTGATGGGTCAGCTGCTGAAATACAACGCACCCTCGGCCACCGACACCCCGCCGCCGGAACCCGCCGCCCCACCGGAGCCGGCGGCCGGCCCCAAACCCTGAGGCCACGGACAGCCGTTCGAACGGGTGGCAACATTTGGCAACATCCTGGCCGCATCTGGGCAACTAACGGGCCGCGGATTGGCCGCGAACCGGCAACCCGTGGGCCGCTTCCGGGCCGCGGATGGGCCTCAGACAGGCCGCGCCATGGCAGCGGAATGGCCGCCTAACCCTCCCTCGAAAAACCATAAGCCGTTGTTTATCCTCATAATTGAGCGGTGAGATCAATGGCGTCGCGGTCGTCGGCGCGGCCTGGGCGACGGCTTGGTAGCTGAGGTTTGGGCGAGCCGGCATAGAAACCTATTGATTTGCGCGTATTTTTTGGATGAAACGGTATAATAACTTTCATTATGCAATATTTTATCCGGAAAAGTCAAGCGACCTAAATTGAGTTCGGCCACTTCGGTGGAACCAATATCAAGCCAGCGACGCGGCTATGTCGCCAATCGATCGCACCAGCATCAGAGGATCGTCCCTTGTCGGTACAAATCCCCGCCGTTGCCAGAAGTCGGCGGCCTCTACGTCAACGGCGTTCACGATCAGCGCCCGTCCACCGACCAACAACGACGCCGCGACGCACCTCTGCAACGCATGTTTGACCAGGCCGAGGCCGATCCCCCGTCCCGCCCAGGCGACATCCGTCGCGAGTTGGCCCAGCAGCAGGCATGGAACCGGGTCGGGCGGCTGGCCTGTGCGGATGGAGCGTGGCAACGCGGCCGGAACCACCGCCGTGGGGGCTAGACCATAGTAGCCGACGACGCGCCCCGCCTCGTGAGCCACGATAACGGCGGTAAAGCCCTTTTGCTGGTTCGAGAGCGCGCGGGTTTTCAGCCAGTGATCGAGGGACGGCTTGCCGCAGGAAAACTCGGCCACCTCATGCCGGTCGGTCAGCGGCTCGGGAAACGACAGCGCCATGAATTGGCCGCCGGCTCAGGACCGGCTCAGAGGCTCTCCCGGAATCTCCCAGGGTGCGGGTCGGCGAACCAAGTCGACGATCTCGGGAACTGGCGTGGCGGGGGCGGCGATCATTGAAAGAAACGCTTCGAATCCCTCGGCGCTCATCCGGATCAGCGCCATCTCCATCACCACTGTCTCGGCGGCGCGGACGGCCGCGTCCCGGACAAACTCGGTGCGAGAGCGGCCACGCAGTGACGCGGCCCGATCGATCATGGCGATGTCGGCCTGGGGCAGGCGCATCGAGAGCGGGTGATCCTTGCGTTCGTCGGGTTGGGGCATGGGCGACTTCCTAGTTTGAGACTAGATATAGGGTTTGTAGCGCGTTTTACAATACGGTCGCGGCCAAGCAGACGCCCGCCCCCTAACCCCGGATCAGCGCCATCAGTTCGTCCTCGCCCAGCACGCCGGCGGCTTCGGAGTCTTCCAGAATATCGGCGGAGAGCGTGCGCTTGGCGGCGTGCAGGCTGAGGATCTGTTCCTCGATGCTGTCCTTCGACACCAGCCGATAGACGGTGACCGGGCGGGTCTGGCCGATGCGGTGCGCGCGGTCGGTGGCCTGGTCCTCGACGGCCGGGTTCCACCACGGATCGAGATGGATCACATAGTCGGCCCCGGTCAGGTTGAGGCCGGATCCGCCCGCCTTGAGACTGATCAGAAATACATCGCCCTGGCCGGCCTGGAACGCCTCCACCAAGCCCGGCCGCGCCTTGGCGGGTGTTGACCCGTCCAGCCGCAACAGCTTGACGCCTCGCGCCCGCAGCGCCGCCTCGACCAGATCGAGGTGGCCGGTGAACTGGCTGAACACCAGGGCGCGATGGCGGCCGGCCCGCAGTTCGTCGACCAGCTCCAGCAGGGCGGCCAGCTTGGCGCTCTCCAGGCCGGCGTCCGGTTCGATCAGGGCCGGATGGCAGGCGGCGCGGCGCAGGCGGGTGATCTCGGCCAGGATGCGGATGCGCTTCTGGCCGCCGGCCTCTCCGCCACTGGTGAGGTTCTCTAGGGCCCGGCGGCGAAGGGCCTCGTAGAAGGCCCGCTCTTCCGCGCCGGGCTCGACCTCCAGGGTGATCTCTGTGCGCGACGGCAGTTCGGTCAGCACCGCGGCCTTGGTTCGGCGCAGCAGATAGGGCCGAACCAGGGTGCGCAGCGCCTGGCGGGCCTGCGAGGCCGCGCCCTTGTCGATGGCCCCTTTTTCGATCGGCCCCGAAAAGCGTCGCTGGAAGCCCTCCCGCGAGCCCAGCAGGCCGGGGGTGACGGTGTCGAACAGGCTCCACAGTTCGTCCAGGCGGTTTTCCACCGGGGTGCCGGACAGGGCCAGGCGGAAGGCAGCGTCGATGCGCTTGCTGGCCTGGGCGCGGCGGGTGTCGGCATTCTTAAGGTTCTGGGCCTCATCGAACACCGCCAAGGCGAAGCGCCGCGAGGCCAGCAGATCGGCTTCGGTGTGCAGCAGGCCGTAGCTGGCCACCAGCAGGTCGCCCGGCCCCATCGCCGCGACCAGGGCGGCGCGGTCCGGCGCGCCAGCCAGCATGTGCACGCGCAGGGCCGGCGCGAATTTGGCGGCCTCCAGGGCCCAGTTGTGACAGACCGATGTCGGGGCGATCACCAGGCTCGGCCCCTTGGCCGCGTCGGTGAGCAGCAAGGCCAGGGTCTGGACGGTCTTGCCCAGGCCCATGTCGTCGGCCAGGCAGGCGCCGAGGCCCAGGCGGCTGAGCCGGGCCAGCCAAGTGAAGCCCTGGAGCTGGTAGTCGCGCAGCTCGGCTTCGAGGCCGGCGGGCAGTTCGGGCTGAAACCCCCGGGCCGCGCTCATGCGCTCGATAAGATCGGTCCAGCGCCGGTCGGCCTTCACCGCGCCCGCCGCCTCGACCAGGTCCTCGAGCGCCCCGGCGCCGACCGCGCCGATCCGGCGCCCGCCCTTGGAGCCCTCGGTGATCGCCGAGAAGGCGTCGAGCCGGCGGCGGAGATCCTCGGTCAGCGCCAGATAGCGGCCGTCGTCCAGGGCGACGAAACGCCCCGGCGTGCGTCCGAGCCGGGCCAGGATCTCGGCCATGTCGATCACCAGGCCCTCATCGACCTGGATCTGACCCTTGACCTCGAACCAGTCCTTGCCCGAGACGATGTTCAGCGACATGGCCTTGGCCCCGACGGTGCGGGTGGGCTTGATGGCGGCGCCTTGGGGCCATTCCAGCGCCAGCGGGCCGGCGAAGTCGTGCAGTTGCTGGAGGGCTTCCAGCGCCGCGTCCAGTTCGTCGATGCGCCAGTCGTGGTCGCTGTCGCGCCAGGACGCCAGGGCCGGACAGGCATCGACCACAGCCTCCAGCGCCGCGACCTCGGCCGCAAGGTCGCGATCGACGCGGCGATGGGCGCCGGCGACATTGACCAGCACCGAACGCGAGCCATGGCCCGGCAGATAGGCCGGCCCGGTCTCGCCCAGGGGCCGCACCCGGGCGCGGACGTGGAAGCCACCGTCATCGGGCGCGATCTGCAGGACGGGCCGGGGGTCGCCGACCACGCCGGCGGTGGCCACGCCGGCCAGTTCCGAGCGTACCGGCAAGCGCGGGTTTTCGGTCTGGATCAGAGCCACAACCCGCTCGCGGGCCTCCCGCGGAACGATCAGGCCTTCGGGCCCCAGAACCGAGGCCAGCTCGACCAGGGCGGGGGTGACCTCGATAAGCCTCCAGCGGCCCGGCGCCTCGGGCTCGATGAACACCTGTGACAAGGCCGCCCGGTGAGACAGGTCGATGCTGATCAGGCCGCGCGCCTCGCGCACCACCAGCTCGACCGGATAGGCTATCACCTCCACGGGCTGATCCGGCTGGGCGGCGTCGAACACCCGGGGATGGCCGACCAGGGCCGCGGGGCCGCGCACGGGATCGAAGGCGTGGCTGTCGCCATAGTAGTCGCGCCGCAGCCGCAGGGTGCGCATCACGTTCTGATCCTCGACGGTCAGATAGTCGAGCTTGGCGTCGCGCAGATACAGTCGCTTGAGGGCCACGGGCCGACCAGCGCTCCAGCCGGCGCCCTTGGCCGCCTGTTCGAAGGGGGTGATTTCCAGGGTGACCGCGTCGAACCGGAACACCAGCCGCCGGGCGGGGTTGGCGGGCGCCGCCTTGGCGTCCTCGGCGGGCGGCGAAAGGAACCCACGCAGCTTTTCCAGGGCGCGATCCCAGGCCGGGCGGATCGGCACGATTTCCAGGAAGTCGCGGGCATAGCCAGGGCCAAGCGCGACGAGCTTTTTCGCCCAGAAATCGGCCGCCCCGGGGCCGGGACCCGGAAAGCGCGCGTGGGTCGCCGCCAGTATCCTCAGGGCCAGGGGCGACTGGCCGCCCCATCGCGACACCGCCTGGCGATCGATCTTGTCACGCCGCTCGGCGTTGGCGCCGTCGACCACGGCCAGGGCCAGCGTAGTCAGGGCGGCGCTCAAGGGGTCGGCGCTCTCGTTGTGCTCGGCGTTGAGTCTGGCGAGGCTTTCGGCTTGAGTCTTGGCGTGATGATCCTGGCCCAGAACCAGGGCATGCAGGCAGGACAGAGCGACCACGAGCATGGGTCCGGCCGCCTCGGCGGCGCCCAGAAGGGTCTCGATCTCGGGGTGCAGGGCGACATCGTTGGCCGCGAACAGGGCCATCAGGTGAAAGCGCCCGAACTCCGCGGGCAGACCGATCTTGCGTTTGCCGGAGGCCTTGCGGTGCTGTTTCAGCGCCTCGCGAAACAGCGGCACGGCGGCGGCGGCCGGACCGGTCAGAAAGGCCAGCACGGCCTCGGCGGCCAGGGCCGTGACCGGCGCGGTCTGTCTCACCCGGGGAATCCGGACGCGGGCGGCGTCAGGCTGTTCGTCGAGGATATCGAGGCGCAGCAAAGCCAGGTCGAGGCGCGGGTAGAGACTCCAGTCTCCATCGGGACAGGGCGCGGCGGCGATGACGGCGTCCAGATCGGGCGCCGCCCGCCCATGGTCGAGCAACAGCTCGACCCGCGACGAGGTCAGCCGGTCGCGCAGGCCCGGCGACAGGCGCTCGAGCAGCGCCGGATCGGCCGGCGCATCCTCCAGCATCACCGAGGCCATGGGCTTTGGGTAACCGTCAGACAGGGCCTCGGTTTCGGCGACGCCGATCAGCCGCTCGACCTGGGCCTCGTCATTGGCCAGGACCATCAGGCGGGCGGCGCGGTCGAGGTGGGCGTCGTGGTAGGGCCACTCTTTGCGCCCGCGATAGTAGGAATAACCGCCGCCCTCGCGCCAGCTCTTCGGCGCCCCGCCCCGGACCGCCATGGCCACGGACGCGCCGTCCGGCCGAAGCGCCACCCGCAGGACCAGGGGCCGCAGCCAGGCCAGATCAACGGCGCCATCGGCCAGGAGGATCCGCGCCTTGGCCAGGCGCTGGACGCAGTCGTTGATCTTCTGGATCGACCAGGCCTTGCCGTCGGGCGAGGGCGTCCCCGCCGCGCGGACGAT
>JANYFU010000172.1 GCA_025359665.1 Caulobacteraceae bacterium | reverse complement strand
ATGTTCAGCGCGGGACCCAACGGGCTGTCGGCCGAGGTGGACAGGATGCGAACGCCGCCCAGAGGCCCCGACATCGTCGAACCCGAGAGGGTGGCGGACCCAGCCTGAATGTCGATGTCACCTCCGGTCAGGGCGGGATCGGGGGCGTTGAACAACGATATCGGTCTGGCCGCGACGAGCGCCGCGCCGGCCGCGGCTGGGTCCGTGGCGTCGGAACCCTTGTCGGCGCCGGTGGCGGTCAGAGCCCCTGTCACCGAGAGGCTGGAGGCCGTGCGCAGGACCAGGTTGTTGCCGGCCGCGGCCGAGGCGAAGGTGATCGAGTCCGCCAGGTTATTGATGGCCACGTCACGGGCCGCGTTGAACATACCGGCGCCCGTCAGGTCGCCCGACGTCAGGGTTATGACGATGTCACGGCCTGATCCGGCGGCGCCGGCGGTATTGTCCACCGCGCCAGTCACCGACAACGAGTCGTCGTTGACCAGTGAGAAAGCTCCTGAATCGAAGTTGGTGAAGCTCGTAAGGACGTCAATCTCGTTTGAGTCGGTCAAGCTTGCGCCGCCGACGGAGGAGCCGCTCAAGGTCGGTGTGTTGATGATCCCGCCAGTCTGGCTGATCGTTCCCGACGACACCAATTGGACCACCCCGGTGGATCCCGTATTGACGTCGCCACCCAGGACGATGTCGCCTGAGGCGTTGATCACGGCCCCGGTGACGGCGACACCACCGGTCAAGTCGATCAAGGTCGCGCCCCTGGCAAGTTCGCCTGTCAGGATGGTCGCCGGATCGGACAACAGGTTCGTGTCGGCCAGGCCGATGTTGTTTCCAGCGAGCACCCCGCTGGCGGTCACGGCGCCGTTCAGGAACACCCCGCCCGGAGCGAGAAACCAGACATTGCCGCCGGGCGCGCCGGCATAGAGGCCAACCACCAACCCGCCGGCGTCCACCGTGATGGCGCCGTTGAGCACGCGGTTGATCACGACGTCGCTGGCGCTGACGCCGAAGTTGAAATTCAGCGTATCGACGGAGCCGACCTCGAATGTCGTCCAGTCCACAAGGGTGCGCGGCGCCGTCAGATTGACGGTCGCGGTCGTGCCGCTGGAGGTGAAGGCGGCGGTGGACGGCGTCACCGATCCGCCTTGGACCACGCTGACGGCCAGACTGCCGCCGGCGGTGGTGGATGTCAGGTCGGCGCCGTTCTGCACCGGCAGGACGCTTGGATAGGCGATGCCAACCACCTGGCCATTGATGGTCAGAGAACCACCCTGGTTGTTGATCGCCGCCACGCCCAGGGTGTCGGCATAAGTAAGCGTGGCCCCGCCCGTTAGCGCGGTTGCGTTCCTGAAGGTGGGGCTGGTCGATGCCGCGGGAGTGGACGACAGAACCACCGCGCCGGCGCCGTCCACGGTGATCGGCGCATTGATCGTCAACATGCCCGCGGTCGCCAGGTCGAGCTGGCCACCCTGCATGACGATGGGCGCGGCGATCGTCAGCGGGCCGCCGGTGGCATCGAGGTTCACGGTGTTTCCCGCCCCCACGCTCACCGTCCCGTTGACCAGCAGGCCAGCGGCCTGGGCGTCGACGATCCCGATGGCGCCCGCGCCAGTGTTGACGAATCCGGTCAACTGACCGAACAGATTGGCGTCCGGTAGCGACACGGTGCCGATCGACGATCCGGTCAGGGCTCCGGCGCTGATCACCCCCGACGTCTGGCTGATCGTCCCGTTGGAAAACAGGCTGACAGTATGGGCCGCGTCAGTGCTCAGATTGGCCGACAGGACCAGCGGCGCGCCTAAGCTGGCGGTGAACAGCGACAAGTTGCCCGCGCCCGAGTTCAGGTCGCCGATCACCGTCAGACCCGTGGCGTTGGCGTCGGTCAAGAACAGATCGCCCGCGCCGCCGCTGATGAAGCCGGCCAGGGTCGCGATTTGATTCTGACCGGTCATGATAGCCGAGCCGTGCGAAGCGCTGGTCAGCGTCGTCGCCGTGATCGCGCCCGAGGTCTGGTTTATGGAGCCCGCCGAATTCAGAATGACCGCGCCGCCGGCCGCGCTGATGTCGGTGGCCAGGATCAAGGGGCCGGCGGTCGTCGTCAGGGTCAGGGTGTTGCCCGCCCCCGCGTCGACGACATCGGTATTGAGACCCACCCCGGCGGTGATCGTCAGCCCGCCGGCTTTGGTGTCCACGACACTGACATCGCCGGCGCCCGTGTTGGCGAAGCCGCCGAAGGTATCGAACGAATTGGCGCCGGTCAGCGACACCGCGCCGTTCGACTGGCCGGTCAACAAGCCGGTCGTAATGACCCCACCCGTTTGGCTAACCGTGGAGCCGGAGCCGAAGTTCACATAGTAGGTGGGGTCGGTCGTCAGGTTGACGTTGAGTACAAGGGCCCCGGTTCCGATACTGGAGAGATTGATGCCGCCGCCACGGGCGGTGATGCCAGGGCCGGACAGGACGATGGAATCAGCCTGCAGATAAGTCGCGGCGCCGTTGTCCAGGGCGAAACTGACCGCCCGCAGATAGTTCGCGGAGCCGATCCCGTTCACGCCTG
>JANYFU010000132.1 GCA_025359665.1 Caulobacteraceae bacterium | reverse complement strand
GCGAGTATTGCCGAGCCTGATCCAGATGATCACTGGACCATCGGACGAGACGGCTCTCCGACGGGGGAAATCCTCGTCCTTGGTAATGATCACCGCCGACGTCTCGACCGCAAAGGCCCAGATCCGGGAGTCGGGCTCTCCGCCCAGTCCCAGATCGGACACGTGATGCGCCTGGAATCCACGTTCGACCAGCCAGAACGCCAACGCCGGCGGAAGCTGCTCGTCGACCAGGAAGCGCCTCAAGCGACAGTCAAGACGGGGTGATCGGTCTGCAGAGCGGCGTATTCGAGCGACGCCGTGATGTCTTCGGCTTCCAGGTAGGGGTAGTCGGCGAGGATCTCCTCGCGCGAGGCGCCAGCCGCCAAGAGATCAAGCACGTCCTTCACCCTTATGCGAAGAGAGCGAATGCACGGCCTCCCGCCACATTGGGCGGAGTCGGTGGTGATGCGATGCAGCTGGCTCATTGGCGTCACCCTGGTCGAAAACGCGAGGCCCCAGGATACACGCAACCACCGCGCGTGTCCTCCTCCGCCCCGATGAGGGCGTCGCGTTCAGGGTACGGTTTCAAGGTCAGTCTGCCGAAATTCATCGTCCGTCGCCAGGATCGGGACGTCGTGGAACCTGGCGCAGGCGTAGTGGAGGCAGTCCCCGAGGTTCAGGCCATGACGGCCCCCGCGATAGCGATGGGCGGCCGACAGCGCCAGGTGGGTCGTCTCCATCGCCGGTGGCAGATCCCGAATCTCGATCCCCCTCTCGTCCAGGAACTCCTGAATGATCGGTTCAACGGCCTCCACGGAGAGGTCAAACTTATCCGCGCGCGCCAGACCGAGCGCCGCCTCCAACACCGCCACTGGAGAGGTCATCCGGCGCTCGGCCGACACCAGCGCCTGGGACACGCGCTCCGCTTCCGGTTCATCGGACAGGACCGCGATGATCGCGCGGGCGTCGACGAACATCAGGGCTTGCCCCACATCGCGTCGAAAGTCTCCTTCGGCAGAGGCGTCCTCGCCGCCTCGCCCAAGGTGACGCCATGTTTGGCCCTCAGCCGCGCCGCCGTCTGCCGCGGCGTCTCGGCCCCGCGGCGGCGCTCGATCGCCTCGCGCATGGCGATGACGATGGCGTCGGTGATCCCCACCCCTTGCAGCTGGGCGAACTTGCGGGTCAGCGCATCGGCCTCCGGATTGTTGACATTAATCACCATCATGGCCTCCTGTAGAAAACTATATCTACAACATAGACGATAGCGTCTACATCTACAGCGTCGACCGCACGCCGACCAGATCCTCGTCGACCGGCATGTCCTTGAGCGCAATGAACGACGAGGCTGCGGTGAACGCCTTCAGCGAGTCGGTGGCGCTGGAACTGCAGCCGCTGGGCGTGCGCGTGCGTATCGTCATCCCCGGCCGGGCGCCCGAAACGCCGTTCGGCGACAACGCGCGCGCCCGCCCAGATGTTCGCCCGCTTCCAGGCCGGCGGCGACGTCACCTATTCGCGCGATGTCGCCGAGGCCGTATGGCGCGCCGCCACCGACCCCGCATGCCCAATGCGGCTGCCGGCCGGCGCGGACGCCATCGAACGGGCTGGGGCAGTGTGAGATTACTTCGGGCGGGGCAGAACTGGGGCAACCCTGTGGCATCAACGGTCGTCAGTGCGACTCCAATTTCTCGCGCTTTCATGCGCGGCCTGGACCAAAAGGCATGTACGAAAAATACAGCCGCGTGAGTCCTTTCTTTACCCGGCTTCGATTCTAAGCCGATCAGCAGGAGGCTCCGGCGATGAAAACCATAGCGACCATCGGCTACGAGGGTGCGGCGCCAGAGGCGTTCGACGCAGCGTTGGAGAAGGCTGGCGTGGAAATGGTGGTCGACGTCCGCGCGATGGCGCTCAGCCGGCGGCCGGGCTTTTCAAAAACAGTCTTATCGGAGCGACTGCGGCGCCTTGGATTGGACTATGTTCATCTCCGCGGCCTTGGCGATCCCAAGGCCGGCAGAGATGCGGCGCGCGCCGGCGACATCACGCTGTTTCGGAAAATCTTCAGCAGACACCTAGAGACACAGGTCGCGCAAGCTGACCTGGAAACCCTGCGGACATTGGCGGCAAAAAGGCGGGTCGCCCTGCTATGCTACGAGGCCGACGCTGCCGCCTGCCACCGGAAGATTGTCGCGAACAGTATTGCAAAATCGGAAAATTGGTCGATTGTGCACCTGAACGTCGAACAGGGGCAATCCGCAAGCCGTGGCCGATCTCGAACAAACGATCATTCTCGTGAAGGCGTGGCCGCAGCCTAGCCAGAAATACGGCGAGACGGTCTGCTGCGCCGGTGTCACCCCGGGGGGTGAATGGCGTCGGCTTTTTCCCATTCGCTTCCGCCACCTCAGCGGTGACGCCCAATTTTCTCGGTGGGACGTCGTTGAATATCGACCCGAGACGCCGCGGGACGACAACAGGCGGGAGAGCCGACGTGTGGATGAGGCAAGCCTGACGATGGTCAGAAAGATGCCCCAACGGGCGCGGGAAGGCTTTTTTGACCGTCTTTTTCGCGATTCTATCACCGCCGCCGCCGATCTGGGCGAAAGCTTAACCCTGGTGCGCCCGAGGTCCCTTCGATTTCGTTGGCGGGAAAAGAACGCCGCGGATCTGGGCGAGGAGCGCGAGCGCCGGGCCAGGACAATGAAACAGGGCAGCCTCTTCGACCGGGAACTGGAGGCGATCGAACCGTGCCCCTTTGATCTATCCATGGCATTCGAGGACGAAGCCGGGAAGCACGAGATGGCGTGCGGCGATTGGGAAACAGCCGCGGCATTCTTTAATCTTCGTCGGCGATATGGTGATGAGCAAGCGCTTGAGCATTTACGATCAACCTACGAGGACGAATATTCTTCTCGAGGAGTCGCGCTGGCGCTTGGGACAGTAAAGAAACGCCCAAGCCAGTGGTTGCTATTGGGTATCATCCGCCTCGATGAAACCACTCAGCCGCTATTGATATAATATCTCGCTATCCAATTATAGCGGATCGAGCCTGCTTTGCGCCAAGAGCCCGCGCAAGGTCGCCGGTGAAAAACAATGGCCAAGCCGAAGGGGCGGCGTCCTATTGGATTAAGCCCGGCGACTTCGACGAGCGAGACTTGGCGATCACCACTCGATGCCGCTGAGCGCATGGCGCGCCGCCGCGGCGGTGAAACCATCAGGCTCCGGGCCGACTGCGTCGGCGACCGCATTCATGGCTTCGGTCACACGTTCCGCCGCATGCAGGCCGACGAAGGCGCGCAAGGCGCGGCTATTGAGTTCGCTGCGCGAGGTCTTGATCCGCTTCACCAGCGATTCGCCCTCGGCGAAACATGGTCTGGAATCAACACGGCAACTTCCATACCCAAGGCATGACGTGTGTCGCGCCTCCGCGCAAACGCGACGATCGGAATGCGCGCGATCCGCTGGCCGAGCAGGCGCTGGAGGCGGAGGACTTTGCCTGGGCGGCGCGCTATTGCTTCGGCGGCGCGGCTGCGGTGCGGCTAGCGAGTCATCTTATCGTTCGAACGCGGCTACGACCTCGAAGCGCTCGGACCATCCGCCTTAGCGCAAGTGCGGGTGCTTGGAGACGGGGAAGGGGGCGGGGGTGCTTGTTCTCGGCGCTCCGCGTCGGCTCAGCCAAGCCTCGAAGGTCTCGAAGTCCGGCGCGTTCTGCCGCGGCAGCCCGCCGATCACCCCGGCCTTGCACGCCTCGCCGATCAGGTCCGGGCCGGTAACCAG
>JANYFU010000119.1 GCA_025359665.1 Caulobacteraceae bacterium | reverse complement strand
AGGGTCTCGTGCGGACCCTGCTCGACGATGCGGCCGTCCTTCAGCACGATTATCTGGTCGGCGTCGCGCACCGTGGCCAGTCGATGGGCGATGACCAGGCAGGTGCGGCCGGCGAACAGCACGCGCAGGGCTCGCTGGATCGCCTGTTCCGTAAAGCTGTCGATGTTGGCCGTGGCCTCGTCGAGGATCAGGATTTTCGGGTTGGCCACCAGCGCTCTGGCGAACGAGATGAGCTGGCGCTGGCCGACCGACAGGTTGCGGCCTCGCTGGCCTAGCGGCGTGTCGTAGCCGCCCGGCAGGCGCATGATGAAGTCGTGGGCCGATACCGCCCTGGCGGCGGCGACCACGTCATCGCGGGCGGCCGATAGCGTGTTGTAGCGGATGTTTTCCTCGATCGTGCCGGAGAACAGAAATGGCTCCTGCAGCACCATGCCGACCATCCGCCCCAGCGATTCCAGGCTGACGTCCCGAACATCGTGGCCGCCGACCAGGACCCGGCCGGCGTTAGTGTCATAGAACCGGTGAACGAGGGCGGTGATGCTGGTTTTGCCCGAACCCGTGGGGCCGACCAGGGCCACCACCTGCCTGGGTTCCACCTTCAGGCTGATATCGTGCAGGATCGGACGGCCAGGCGCGTAGCCGAAGGTGACGTGGTCGAGTTCGACGGTCGGCGGCGCGTCCTTCAGCACGATAGCGCCGGGCTTGTCGGCGATGGTCACGGGCACGTCCAGCACTTCGAAGATCCGGTGTCCGGCGGCCATGGCCCGCTGCATCACGGTGTATTGCATCGACAGCAGCCGCACCGGTTCGAAGAACCGCTGCACCGACAGGATGAAGGTCACCAGCACCCCGACGGCCAGCGATCCGCCCAGCACCTCATTGCCGCCGACCACGATGATGCCGGCCATCGCCACCCCAGTAAGAATATCCACGGTCGGCGTCATCACCTGCGCCAGCCAGGATGACGCGGCTTGGGCGCGGAAATTCTCCAGCGCCTTTTCCTCGTAGAGCGCGAAATTCATCGCCTCGCGCCGGGTTTCCTGGACGGTGCGCACGCCGTTGATGTTCTCGGCCAAGGCCCCGTTGGCAACGGACGAGGCGTCCCGAGCCCGGCGGAAGGTGGCCTTGGAATAGGGTAGCCACGCCGCCCGCACCGCGATCAGGGCGGGGATGGTGGCCAGGGTCAGGGCGCCGAGGCGCCAGTCCATCCACAGCAGGATCACCGCATAGCCGAACAGGGTGGTGAAATCGCCCAGCGCCCCGGTGGAGCTTTCGAGGAATTCCTGCAGCGCGTTCACGTCGCCTTGCAGGCGGCTCATGATCCGGCCCACGTGGGTCTTGTCCATGAAGGTCAGGGCCACATCCTGGAAATGGGCGAACATCGCCCGCCGCACATCGAAGATCACGCGCTGAGCCAGGCGCGAGGTCAGCCATTGGTCGCAGAAATTGGAGGCTGCGTTGACCGCAACAATTAGCGCGAACACCACCAGAAGGGTGCGAAGGCCGGGCAGATCCCGCGCCACGGCGGCGTTGACGATGGTCCCGATCATCCAGGGCGTGGCGACGCTGGTCAGGGACGAGACCAGCACCGCCGACTGCGCGCCGATCAGGACAGCCCGGTGAGGTTTGAGAAACGCCAGAAACCGCCGGACGATGCGGGTGTCGAAGGACGCGAAGATCTCTTCCTCGTCCGGCGTGCCCAGATTGGCGTTCGGCCGGCGGCCCGGCGCGCCGTCGGCGATGATGTCGGTCATGCCGCGGCCTCCGCCCGTTTGCGGCGCAGCCTGTCATCGGCGATCGACAGGCCCTGTTCGGCCCGGGTCTGCAGGGCGAACAGGTCGGCGTATTCACCGTTCAGCGCGATCAACGCGGCATGGGTTCCACGCTCGACGATCCGGCCGGCCTCCAGCACAATGATCTCGTCGGCGTGCATCAGGCTCGAGAGCCGGTGGGCGATAATGATCGTGGCCTTGGCCGCGGTGGCCCGCGCCAGGGCGTCGCGCACCTTCTTCTCTGTCACCGCGTCGATGGCGGCGGTGGAGTCGTCGAAAATCATCACTCCGGGGCCGGGCACGACGCCCCGGGCGATCGACATCCGTTGGCGCTGGCCGCCGGAGAGGGCGACGCCGCGCTCGCCGACCCGGGTTTCATAGGCGCCCGGTAGGGCGGCCACATAGTCGTGGATCTGGGCGACGCGGGCGGCGCGCACGATCCGGTCCTCCTCGGCCCACGGGTCGGCGTAGGCGACATTGTTGGTCACCGTGGCGTCGAACAGGAAGGCTTCCTGCTGCACCAGGCCGACGTGACTCCGCAGAGAGGCCAGGGTCACGTCGCGCACATCGTGGCCGTCGATCGTCACCCGCCCGGCCGTGACGTCATAAAAGCGAGGAACCAGATTGGCGATCGTGGACTTGCCCGATCCCGGCGGCCCGACAATGCCGAGGCTTCGGCCGGGCGCGACTTCGAAGCTGATGTCATGCAACACCGGCGCGCCGGGGTCGTAGGCGAAATCCACATGCTCGAAGCGCAACACGCCTTCGGTGACGATCAGATCGCGGGCGTCCGGCTTGTCGGCCACCGCGGGCTCCAGGTCGAGAATCTCGAACAGGCGCGATCCTGAGGTGGTGGCCCGCGCCGCCGCCGCGACGATCATCGCGATCTGCCGGATCGGCGATTGCAGAAGGGTCATATAGGTCAGGAACTCGGTCAGCCGCCCGGCGGTCATTTGGCCAACCGCCACCTGTCCGCCGCCGTACCAGAGCAACAGGCCCATCGAGCCGTAGAAGCTCAAGGTCATCACCGACACGGCCTGGAAGCGCAGGAAGATCCGCCGGTAGGAATAGGCCAGGGCGGCGTTGGCCGCGTCGTCGAACTTGGCCAGTTCGAAGGTCTTGGCTGCGAACGACCGCACCACCCTGATCCCCTGCAAGTTTTCTTCCATGGTCAGGGTCAGGATGCTCATCAGCCTCTGAACGTGCAGCCAGGTCACACGCAGCATGAAGCCCATGCGCGCCAGCACCACGCTGGCCAGGGGCGTGAAGGCCAGGCCCAGCGCCGCCATCACCGGATCGGTGGCGATCATCTGGCTGGCGGCGATGCCGACCAGCAGGATCATGGTCAGAGCCACCAGCAGGCCATTCTGGATGAACGAGCGCGCGCCCTCCAGATCGAGCATCCCCCGGGTGATCAGATCGCCGGAATGGATCTTGTCGTGAAAGCCGAACGACAGGCGCTGAAGTTGCCGAAAGAAGTCGAGCCGGTACTGATAGGCGACCTTCTGGCTGACGAATTCGGCCTGATAGTTGGCCGCCATGGTTAGGAAACCGCGTGTCGCGGTGGCCACGATCACCAGCGTCGCGGTGATCATCAGGGCGTGGCGCGCTTCATGGGCGGCCAACATCCGAGCCGAGCCGTGGACCTGGCTGGCGATGCCCAGCAGCTTCTGGGCTTCGTTGACCGCGCCGCCGAACAGCCTGGGCAGGCTAAGGCTGGCCACCGCCGCGCCCAGCGACGCGCCCACGGCCACGGCGACGCGGGCCGGTTCAAGTTTCACGGCCTCGCCGGCGATGCGCCGCAGCACACGCGGCATGGCCGTGACATCGATGGCCTTGGGGTCTGGCGCGATGGGCGCGCGAACGCCGTCGCCGAAAGACGGGGACATGGGGCGAATCCGAGGAAGGTGTAGAGATACTTTGAACGTGTTGGACGCCGATGGCTAGGGCGGTTGCGACGAAGGAAAATTTGATCGAACGCAATTCGTTCTTGTTTTGTTTTATGCGGCTACGGTGGTAGAGCGACGGATCGCACCGAAAAGGGGAGAAAAATGGCCGAGGAACTGGTTTTCTACACCAACCCGATGTCGCGCGGCCGGATCGCCCGCTGGATGCTTGAAGAGATCGGCGCGCCCTACCGCACCGAACTTCTTGAGTACGGAACAACCGTGAAGGCGCCGGCCTATCTGGCCATCAACCCCATGGGCAAGGTCCCAGCTATTCAGCACGGCGAGACCGTGGTCACCGAG
>JANYFU010000087.1 GCA_025359665.1 Caulobacteraceae bacterium | reverse complement strand
GGGCCATGGCGGAACAATTGCTCCTCGACGGTATTCAAGCCCTCCGCGCCCAGGCCAAGGCCTACTCGGATGACCCCGGCCGAACCGTGGAGGAGGCCCAACGGTTCGTTGTTGAGCGCGTGAGAGAACGGCCATTGACCGCGGTGCTGGCCGGCCTTGGGGTCGGGTGCCTTCTCGGCCTGTTGCTTTCCGGTCGCGGCAAATGATTTTCCGCCGCATCCTCATGGCGCTCATTGCGGCCGCGATGTTCGCCGCCGGATCGGCCGTCGCCGTGGTGGCGCTGGCCTTTGCTCTTTATGCGTTCGTTGAACCCAGGCTCGGGCGCGCTGGAGCGGCTGCGACTGTCGCGCTCGCAACGGCGGCGTTGATGGTGTTGGGCGGTCTTGCCCTTGCCTGGGCCGGCCGAAAGAAGCCGCTGAAAGCGAGCCCCTCGACATCGGGCGGCCTTTTAGAACGGGGCCTCGAATTTCTTCAACAAAAACCCATCGTGGCAGCCACAGCCGCCGTTGGGGTTGGGATCATGGCGATCCGCAACCCCAAATATCTGGGTTCCGTTTTGCGGGCGTTTCTGGACGGTCAGCCGCCAAGCAAGTGAGCCCGACATCGGCCTTAACAGCCCACCGTTCAGGAAGGAGGGTTGGTTCGCCGCAGATGGAAGAACAAAGCCTGGCCTATGGCCGCCTTAACTGTCACCGGATCGAAGGGTTTAGTGATCAGGAACGCGGGTTCTGGTTTGTCGCCAGTCAGAAGGCGCTCTGGGAATGCCGTGATGAAGATCACCGGCACACTGATGTCCGCGAGGATATCCTTCACAGCGTCGATGCCGGAAGAGCCATCGGCGAGTTGTATATCGGCAAGAACCAGACCTGGTCTGCGGGCCGCCGCCGCGGATCGCGCTTCGTCGCGAGTAGCGGCGAGATTCGATACACTGTGGCCGAGCTCCTTTACCAGAGCCTCAATATCCGCCGCGATCACCGGTTCATCTTCAATAATCAGTACGTCGGTGGCCAACTCCGCGTCGATTTCCTGTTGCGCCGTCAGGATCAGGTCGTCGACGGCGTCGAAATGCACGCCCATGATGCGCGCGGTCTCGCTGGCGGTGAAGCCCTCCATCGCTGTCAAAAGGAAGGCTTGCCGCGAGGCCGGCGCGATACGCATCAACCGCGCTGGGGCGTTCACGGCCGCAGTAGAGGGGGGAAGTATGCCATCGAACCCCCGCCAAGTGGACTGAAACACCTGATAGAGAGCCGCTCGGGGCGTTACGCTAGGCTCCAGCGCCTGCTCTCCCGATGCAAGAGCCTTTAGCGCTAGGCGGACGAAATGGTCCCCTGCCTCTTGGCTGCCGGTCAGTGCTCGTGCGTAGCGGCGGACGAACGGTAGGTGGGGCGCCACCGTGGCCAGTAGACTCATATGGACTCCACTACATATTCAGCGCGACAGTTTAACACCAAAATAGGAGCTGGCGCCTTGCCGTTCAGCCTTAACGCCCCAGGAACGCGGAAGCGAGGCCAAGGTTCCGCCTGTTGTTGGGAACCCGTTTCATCGTGGGGCGTTAGCGAGATTATGCGGTAGGGTCGGAGGGGTCGCCCATGGCGACTTGTGCGGGTCGTGATGCGTGGCGGGCTTGGGGCTATATGAAGCAATCAGCGAAAAAACCTTCGAGCCTCGGCGAGACGCGGATCAACCAGGAGGCGATTGGCGCGCGGCTCCGGCAGCTGTTTGACGACGTCGTCAACGAACCCGTTCCCGATGAATTTCTGGATCTCCTGCGAGGCGTCGACGAGTCTAACCCCGTCGAGGACGTGGATCTGGATGGCAAGCAATGACGGGGTCCGCGAGCGTTCGAACCACCAGCGATCCGGTTCGTGATCGAGCCTTCAAAACGGAACTGGTCGGGCTGATTCCCCAGCTTCGGGCCTTCGCCAGATCTCTGACCGGCGACCCCACCGCCGCTGACGACCTTGCTCAGGACGCCATGGTGAAAGCCTGGGATGCGCGCGCAAGCTTCGAGATGGGCACAAATATGAAGGCCTGGACCTTCATGATTCTGCGAAACCAGTTCTATTCCGAGAAGCGGCGGTCCTGGCGGCAGAGTCAGTTGGATCAGGAGGCCGCCGAACGGACGCTGGTGGCGATCGACGATCCTTCGGCGCCGGTAGCCCTGGACGAACTACGCATGGGGCTGGCGATGCTCCCGGCGGAGCAGCGAGAGGCGCTGGTTCTCGTGGGCGCCGGTGGTTTCGCCTACGAAGAGGCCGCGCTTATCTGTGGTTGCGCCGTGGGCACGGTCAAAAGTCGCGTCAGCAGGGCTCGTCGAGCTCTCCTGGAGATTCTCCAGCGAGGCGACTACGTTCGTGACGGCGCCCCGGCGGGCGACGCCATGGGATCCATCCTTGCCCAGGCGGAGCGACTGAGCAACTCGGCGTGATGCTTGCCGTGGCGAGAATGTGGTGGTGGAAAAGCACTATCCGCAGCCGCTTGGCTATTGTGATGTCCATCGCGCTGGCTCCGGTTCTGTTGCTCAGCGCAGCGCAATCGGTGCTGATTTTCAACCACGAGTCGCTTGAGCAGAAAGTAGATTTGACAGGGGCCGTGGAGCGGAGCGCGGCCTCGGCGAATGCCAGAATCAACTACGCCGGGGTTTTGCTGCGCGGCCTTGAGATGGTGTCGGTCGGACCGGAATGTACGTCGCGGCTAGCGGAAATCAGGGATCGGCTTCCCGGTTACGCCAATCTGGTGCGGTTCGACACCGCGGGCGAGGTGCAGTGCGCCGCCTCTTCGATCCCCTCGGATCCTCTTCGGACTGACCGACCCTGGTTTCGGGCGCTCCGGCGCGGATCGGCGATGACCGTGACAATCGAGCCAGGAGCAGCCTACGGTGAAGAGCCGGTTCTGCTTGTAAGTGTGCCCGCCAAAGACCGGAAGGGACTAACAATCGGCGTGCTTACCGGAGTGATCGCTCTGGAGAGCATCCGGCCGGAGATTGATCCTCGCTTTGATCCGCCTGGGTCCGAGGCGGCTCTCGCCGATCGAACCGGTATTCTCGTGACCAGTACACGGGCGGCAGCCTTCCCACTGACATTGAAGGGACGCCTTTCAGGCGACGTGGGCGACCGGGCGGCGGCCTGGTCCGGCAAGGACCGCCTGGGACAGGAAAGAGTGTTCACCGCCGCTCCGCTGGCGGCAGGCGATATTCGCGCTGTATTCTCCGCACCCTATCGGGATGTCATTGCATGGGTTTGGCTCAACCCGCTCTCGGCCGCGGGCTTGCCTCTGCTCGCGTTCGGCTTGGCGCTTGCGGGTGTTTGGGTTGTCGCCGACCACGGGCTTGTCCGTTGGATCAGCTACCTGCAGCGCATAGCCGCGATCTATGCGCACGGTCGTTACAATGTTCATCCCCAGCGGGCGCAAAGGGCGCCGCCGGAAATCAGGGATTTGGCTGAAACGCTGGATTGCATGGCGACTGAAATTGCCACACGCGACCGCGCGCTTAGGGACAGCCTTGTCCACAAGGATGACTTGCTTCGTGAAATCCACCACCGCGTAAAGAACAATCTCCAGGTCATTTCATCGTTACTGAACATGCAGCAGCGGACCCTGGTTGATCCGGCCGCCCGCGCGGCCATCTCCGACACGCAGCAACGTATCGGCGCCCTGGCGTTGATCTACCGCGCCCTCTACGAGGGTCCCGACTTGCGGAAGGTCGATCTGAGGACCTTCCTGGGTGAATTGATAAATCAGTTGATCATGAGTGACACCGGGACCCGGACCAATGTTCGGACTGAACTGGTCGTGGACACTCTGACCATAGACCCGGATCATCTGGCGCCTCTGGCGCTATATGCGGTGGAGGCGATTTCGAACGCCAAGAAACATGGCCTCGCTCAATCCGGGGGAGCGCTGAGGGTCAGTTTCCGCGTCCGGGGAGATCTCGCCGAACTGGCCATCACCGACAGTGGGCGGGAAGGAGCCTCGCCGGCGCAGGTCGGAGAGGGTGTGGGCAGCACCCTGATGCGCGCCTTCGCGCGTCAGCTAGGGGGCACGGCCAGCTTCCGTGCTGAGACGAGTGGGGGAATGACCGCCTGCTTGACGTTCCCCGCGCCAAGCGTGCCGACTCCTTCTTAGTGTCGCCATGGAACCGAACGGCGGGGCTCGCGTTGATTGCTCAGGAGCGTCCGTCGTTCCCTAAAAAGGAAAACAACCATCATGCGTACTCTGATTATTCTGGCGGCTCTGGGCGCTAGCCTCTGCCTTTCGGCCTGCAATACGATTTCCGGCGCGGGCAAGGATGTCTCTTCCGCCGGCCACGCCGTGACCGATACGGCCAATGACGCCAAACCGCACTAGACCTCCGATGTGATCCGCCCCCTTAAGGTCGGCAGGGCGGCTTCCATAAGGAAGCCGTTTTCACGCAGATCTATCGACAGCAACCCCGCCGCCGCTGTGACGAGGGTATGGAGGTAAAACGCCGGCGCCCACCTGCCGGCGACGCCAGCGGGATGATCCAGGCCAACCAGTCCCGCCATCACTTCCGGGTGAAATAGGACGCGCGGACCTTCACCGTCTACCTTGAGAGTGAGCTTGCCCGGTCCGCTATCCAACGCAACCCGTATAGTTCCGTTCGCCATTAGCGCGGCGCCGGCGATCTCAGTCATGATCAACAGGGCCTGTCCCGACGGACTTGGCAACGCCGTGGCTGAAGCGAGCCAGTCCAGCTGGGTCCGGCGGCTATCGAACTGTTTGGCCGCGAGCCGCTGGATCGTCTGGCCATTGTGCGGCTCCTCGCCTCCACCAAACGCCGTCCGGTAGAAATCAAGGCGGTCGAGCAGCGTCCGACTGCTTGATGTCGCAAGGTCCAACGCCGATTCCTTGAGATCATCGGAGTCGGGGGCGGTGTAGAGATCCAGGCCCGTCGTAATACCGCTCGCCAAGCCGGCGATGTCGTGAACAAGACGGGCGACTAGGCCCGCGGCGAGACGATGCGACGATGTGTACGGCTGGGTCATGGTCCACGCAGCCTCGCTTGATTTGGTCACTTGGCAAATGGTTCGGGGGCCTTAAAAGACCGCATGAACACGCTACGTCCCCTGATCTCCGCTGACTTTGACGCCGATCTCGTGGGTGTGACCCTCGCGGAAATCGCCGAGGAGGCCGGCCGTCTCATTTTGCCGCTCTGGCGGTCCGATCTGGATGTGCGGACCAAGACCGACAACAGCCCGGTTACAATCGCTGATCAACAGGCAGAAACACTCATTCTCGCTCGATTGGCCGAACGTTTTCCCAGCATTCCGGTGATCTCGGAAGAGGACGCCAGCGAATCGGGCACACCGGACAAAATCGCCGCTCGTTTCTTTCTGGTCGATCCGCTGGACGGCACCAAGGCGTTCGTCCGTGGCGACCCGAACTTCACGGTCAACATAGGCTTGATAGAAAACGGCAGCCCGGTTGCCGGCGCCGTCGTCGCGCCCCCGACCGGAGAGGTTTGGTACACTTCAGGCGCGGGAGCCCTGAAACGTGAGCCTGGACAGGAGACCCGGAGAATCTCCCCCCGGCCGTGGGCCGCCGAAACATCGGTTGCCCTGATAAGCCACACGATGAAGCCCGAAGCCCTGGTTGAGCTTCGGACTCGATACGGATTCGCCGAAACCCTGGCGATGGATTCCTCAATCAAGCTCTGCCGGATCGCCGAAGGCGCCGCGGACATCTATCCCCGTCACGGGCCGACCATGGAATGGGACATAGCCGCGGCCCACGCCGTGTTGCTGGCGGCTGGCGGGCGGCTCACAACCACGGAAGGCTCACCCTTTGTCTACGGCAAGGCGTCGGAGAGTTTCCGCAATGGCTGGTTCGTCGCCCGAGGCGCCTGAAGCCCGCCGTGATCGGGTGCGATGGCGTGACTGACGCGATCAGGTGTCCGACGCTTTGCTATTGCTCGACATCACGCCATAAGTCGCCAACTACAGAGGAGACGTTTGAAGGTCATGGCCCTGGATTCCGGCGACACCGCCAAAACGTTCCGCTGGGACGACCCACTGGATCTGCAGTCCCGGCTCTCCGAGGAGGAACGGATGGTGGCGGACGCGGCCCGGTCCTATGCCCGCGAAAAACTCCTGCCTAGGGTGGTCAGCGCTTTCGCCGAAGAACGCTTTGATCGAGAGATCATGACCGAGATGGGCGCGCTCGGGTTTCTGGGCCCCACCTTGCCCGAAGCCTACGGATGCGCTGGTGTGAATCACGTGGCCTATGGGCTTATCGCTCGGGAGATCGAGGCGATCGATAGTGGCTACCGCTCGGCTATGAGCGTCCAGTCTTCTCTGGTGATGTATCCGATTTACGCGTTCGGCTCTGAGGTTCAGCGCCGCAAGTATCTGCCGGGCATGGCACGGGGCGAGATCGTGGGCTGTTTCGGCCTTACCGAAGCCGATGGCGGCTCGGATCCGGCCTCGATGCGGACCACGGCCAAGGCGGTGGAGGGCGGTTTCGTCCTCAACGGCGCCAAGATGTGGATCACCAATTCGCCGATCGCCGACGTCGCTCTGGTATGGGCGAAACTGGAGGGCGTCATTCATGGTTTTCTGGTTGATCGCGGCGCTGACGGTTTCACCACCCCGAGAATCCTGAACAAATTGTCGCTACGGGCCTCCGTTACTGGTGAGATCGCCTTGTCGGACGTGTTCGTGCCGGAGGATGCGATCCTGCCTGATGTTCGGGGTCTCAGGGGTCCGTTCTCCTGCCTCAACAAGGCCCGTTATGGCATCGCCTGGGGCGCCATGGGCGCGGCCGAATTCTGCCTGCATGCCGCCCGCGACTATGTCGGTTCGCGCAAGGTGTTCGGCAAACCCCTGGGCGCCCGTCAGCTGGTCCAGAAGAAGCTGGCCGATATGATGACCGAGATCGCGCTGGGTTATGAAGGCGCCCTCGCCCTGGGCCGTCTGATCGACCAGGGCGCCTGGGTTCCCGAGGCCATCAGCCTGATGAAACGCAACAATTGCGGCAAGGCGCTGGATATCGCCCGGGTTGCCCGGGACATGCATGGCGGCAATGGCATCAGCGGCGAGTACCACGTGATGCGTCATGCGGCGAACCTTGAGACCGTCAACACCTACGAGGGCGCCCACGACGTACACGCTCTGATACTCGGCCGCGCCATCACCGGCGAGAACGCGTTCTAGATCGTGGCGCCCGTCAAGCCTCCTTCACTCCGCACCGTCATCGTGGCGTCGGCGGCGGGAACCGCGTTCGAATGGTATGACTTCTTCGTCTTCGGAACGCTGTCCCCGACCATCGCCAAGAATTTCTTTTCGGCCTTGGACGCCACGGCCGGCCTTCTGGCGGCGCTGGCGCTTTTCGGGGCGGGGTTCTTCTTCCGGCCCATAGGTGCGCTGATCTTTGGACGCATCGGCGACCGCACGGGCCGAAAGGGCGCGTTCCTTGTAACTGTGACCCTGATGGGTGGCGCGACTTTCGCCATCGGCCTCCTCCCGACCTATGCCCAGGTAGGGCCGATCGCGCCCATCCTGCTGATCCTGATGCGGATCATCCAGGGCACGGCGCTGGGCGGCGAATATGGCGGGGCCGCGATCTATGTGGCCGAGCACGCCGGTCCAGGCCGCCGAGGGTTTGCGACCGCCTGGGTCCAGTCGTCCGCTGCCTTTGGCTTGGTGGGGGCTTTGGGGGTGATCCTGCTGGCGCGCACTTTGCTGGGCGAGGCGCAATTCACCGATGCCGGGTGGCTCGGGGGCTGGCGGTTACCCTTCCTGGTTTCCGCAGCGCTGCTGGCTATCTCTATCTGGATGCGGCTCAAGCTCACTGAGAGCCCGACCTTCGCTGCGATGAAAGCTGGGGGTGGCGAGGCCCGGGCGCCCTATGCGGAAGCCTTCGGGCAGTGGAAGAACCTAAAGCTGGTGCTGATCGCGCTGGTGGCGGTAATGAGCGCCCAGGGCGCGGCCTGGTACACGCTGTTCTTCTATGCCGAACAGGTGTTTCTGGAGCGATTCCTGAAACTTGCCCCGCTGACCGGGACCCAGTTGCTGATCGCCATTACGGTGGCCAGCGCGCCATTTTATGTATTCTTCGGCTGGCTTTCTGACAAAGTCGGCCGGAAATGGGTGATCTGGGGGGGTATGACCCTCGCTTTGGTGGCGTTTTTCCCTGGGTTTCGCGCCTTAACGCATTTGGCCAATCCTGCCCTCGAGGCCGCGCAGGCGAAAACGCCGGTGGTGGTGATCGCCGATCCCGCCCGCTGCTCGCTGCAGTTCGACATCGTCGGCAAGGCCAAGTTCACCACGGCCTGCGATCTGGCTAAAACCGCGCTTTCGAATGCGGGCGTTTCCTATGACAACCGGGCCGCCCCGGTCGGCTCGTCGGCGCAGGTCCGGATTGGCGACACTGTTGTGGAATCCCACGATGCGACCGGCCTGACATCAGTTGCCCAGAAGGCGGTGGCCGAGGACGTCAGGGTTCGTTTGATGAAGGCGCTGGCCGCCGCCGGCTACCCTGCCAAGGCCGACCCGGCGCGGGTGAATTTCTGGGGATTGTTCAGCGTTTTGATGATCTTCGTCGTGGCGTGCACAGCGCTGTTCGGCCCGATCGCCTCGACCCTGGTCGAACTGTTCCCGACCCGGATTCGCTATACGGCGATGTCGCTGCCCTATCACATCGGCACCGGCTGGGTGGGCGGGTTCGTGCCAGTCACTGCCTTTGCCATCGTCACCGCGACCGGCAACATTTACTCGGGCCTTTGGTACCCGGTAATCTTTACTGGAATCAGTGTCTTAACTCTGCCTTTCCTGCTGCCTGAGACCCGGGGCCGATCGATCGATTCCTGAAGGCGTCGCTGGCCAGCACCGCGCCAAGGGCGATGGCCGCGGCGACGCCGCACAGCACCAGGGTATGGGCCTCGCCGCCAGGATTTTGGCTGGCTTGGTAGATGGCGGTGGGCAGGGTCAGGGTTTCGCCTGGAATGGCGGCGACGAAGGTGATGGTGGCGCCGAATTCGCCCAGCGCCTTGGCGAAGCCCAGCACCGCGCCGGCGGCGAGACCAGGGCCGGCCAGCGGGATGGTGACCCGCCAGAGGCGGGTCAGGGGTCCGGCGCCCAGAGTCAGGGCGGCTTCGTCGACCTCGCGGTCGATGGCCTCGATGGCCAGGCGGATGGGGCGCACCATCAACGGGAAGGCCATGACGCTCGCCGCCAGCGCAGCGCCTGTCCACCGGAACGCCAGAACTATTCCAATAACTTCAAGGGTGTGGCCGAAAACACCGCGACGCCCGAACAGGACCAGCAGGGCGAAGCCGGTGGCCACGGGCGGGAGGACCAGCGGGAGGTGGACGGCCGCGTCGAGCAGGGCTCGGCCGGGAAACCGGCCCCGCGCCAGGGCGTAGGCGACGGCGAAGGCGAGGGGGAGGCCGCCGAGGGTGGCGATCAGGGCTACCTTCAGCGACAGCAGCACGGCGGCCAGATCGTCGGGGCCGAACAGGTTCACGGGGCGGGGGCCGACGCCAACAGCTCGACGGAAATTCCGCGACCTTCAAGACAGGCAGCGAGGTCCCGAGGCGAATCGGCGCCCACAACTGCGACAAGGCGTCCGGCGTCGGCATGGTCGGCCAGGGTGGCCTCGGTGGCGCCAGCAAGTGAACAAAACTGCGCATCGCGGCGCGTGTGCGGCGCCACGGCGGCCATCATCGGCGCGTCTGCGGCCACGATGTCGGCGTTGTTAAGCACCCGGACGGCGCGCACGGACAGCAAGTCGGCGGCGGCGGGCGCGGCGATCAAACTGATGCGGCCGACGGCCGACCAGCCGCCGGCGATCGCCTCGTCCAGTCGCCGCCCGGCCAGATCCGTGTCGCCGGACCGGGCGGCCTCGGCGGCGGACCCAGCCAGCACCGCGCGCAGAAACCCCCGGCGCGCGGCAAGGTCCGGGAAGGCCTCGCGCAGCGCGTCGCGGCGGCTTCCGAGCAGGGCGGCGATCGGCCCGGCCCATTCGGGAACCCGGGTCTCGACCTCGGCGCGCAATAGTGAGGCGAGCAGGGGTGCGGCGCCGGCCGTGCCGATGGCGGCGACCACCTGTCCGCGATCGATGATGGCCGGCGTATGGAAGTCCGACAGCTCGGGATGATCGACGGCGTTCAGCGGCGCGCCGGCCCCCCGCGCGGCGGCGGTGGCCGCCGTAACGAACGCGGCGTCATAGCTGGCGATGAAGATCAGGTCGGCGCCCGCATACGCGGCGGGATCGAACGCCCGCGCCGGAGCCAACCGCGTGACCTCGGCCGGAGAGCCGGCGAACAGCCGCGCCTTGGCCTCGGCCCCCTCCCCGTCGCCGGCGATCACGATCCGGCGGCCCTTGAGAGGGAAAAAGGCGGGGAAGGTCTGCATCTGACGTCACCCTAACGGAAAATCCGCGGCGGGTTTATAGCTGTCGTAGCGCAGGGTTGACGCAGCGTCTTTTCCTGGCCGCGAATGCAAGTTAACATCGTTCAGACAATCGCTTTGGGGACCGACCATGGCCAAGACCCT
>JANYFU010000491.1 GCA_025359665.1 Caulobacteraceae bacterium | reverse complement strand
CCGCAACTCGGCGATGCGCTCGGCCACCTCGGGCTCACGCCCCAGCCTGCTGGCGTGGGAAGTGTCGGGCGCGAAGCCCGCATCCTCGAACGCGTCCTTGAGCAGGGCGCCCTTGGCCCGGGCCTGGGCGAAGGCTTCATGGCGGGGGTTTTGCAGAATGGGCATGGGGGATATCGCTCCGTGAGATAGGGAGGAGAAACTGAAGGACCGGAATATTTCATATTGCAATATATTGAGCTCATGTCAAGGATTTCGAGCGTGAATCTTTACGATTTGCAGGATTTATCCTTCTATCTTGGCATCCAGGCGCTACAAAATCGCGGAAAAGGGCCGCAACATCGTCGTGGCCAGGGGCAGAGCCTGGCTTTCCAGCGTGTCGAGATATTGGCTGGCCGTCCGGAGAGGGTTCTTCAATCGGTCTCGGCAGAAACGCGCGGCGGCGATCACCGCAGACGGGTCCAGTTCGGCTTGCCGGACAATGAACCGATCTGGATGCTCGGCGGTGATGCCGTACCGATTGAGGTCCGCTGCTGGGAAATCTTTCAGATTGAATGTGATGATGAAGCTCGCCCTGGCCCGGATCGCCGCGGCAAGAACATGGCGGTCCTTGGCATCGGGGAGCGTAAGCGATGGTACCAGCGATTCATAGCCCGTCACCAGGCAGTCCATCACCGCAGCGTCCATGAGGACGCGAGTCCGGGCAAGCCGCTCCTTGCTCAGATCAGGACGGTTTTTCAGCACATTCCGCGTCCACTCCTCATGGATTTGATCGGTCCATTTGGCGCGGAACAGCCCTGTCGCCGCGAGTTCCAACAGGAAATCTCGCAGCGGAGCGGAGTAGAGGACGCAGGCGTCAAAGACGACCGCGTCGCCGCTAATAGCCCATGCCCTCTTCCTGGGCCCGCGCGGCGAGTTCTCGCATGGCGGCCTCGCGTGCCTCGCTGAATTCGGCTTTGTAGGTTTCCAGGTCGGCCAATCGGATGCGGCGGTGGGTTCCCACCTTGTGGTGAGTGATTCTGCCCTTCTCCAGCAGGGAAACGACATACGGCCGCGAGACATTCAGAAAATCGGCGGCCTGCTGGGTCGTCAGCTCGGCGCTATTGGGAATGACGGTGACCGCGTTCCCCCGACCCATTTCCGCGAGGACGCTCGACAAAAGATGCGTGGCGGCGAGCGGCAGCGGCAACTCGCTGCCGTCCTGGAAGCGCACACTGAGGCCGGCGCTAGGCGCGCGCGCCAAGGCCCGGCCGGCAGCGGCGGCAAGCTCCGCATCCTGCTCGGATAGTGCGATGGTCTGTGGGTTACCGGCCAAAGCTGTCACGGCCTGCTCCTTTGGAGAGCACGCTATACGCCGGAAGCCATGTAACCGCAATAATCGAAACGGGCCTCACCATGGTTGGAGTCTTCCCCGGGCGCACATCGAGGTTAGCGCGGGCGGATGCGTCGGCGCGATCGCTACTGTCGGAAGACATCCTTCCGGTGAAATGCAAGATAAGGTGCGTGCCGATCGCCAAGGCCGTCGAGCCGTGCTTCCGCGTTCAGTCCTAGGCGAGAGATATTTTCTGAACTCAGCAACTTGGAAATCAGCAACGCGCCATCGTCCGTGAAGCTGATCAGGCCGCGATCAAACAATGCGTCGATGTGGGCCGATAGAAGCAGGCCGTTGAAGGGGTCCAAACGCTCGCGCGGCGTGGCAACCGCCCACGGCTTTATATGCGAAGCGCGGAGCAACTCGTTGTGGTCCACGTTCGTCACAGGGCAGACCTTCCAACGGGCGAGCAGGGCAGTGCGGAAGTCGCCCTGGCCGATCCGCGCGGCGACGAGTCGTTCCTGCTCGGTGAGCGGTTCCTCGGGGGTGCCAATCGCGCGCGTCTCGCCAGCTTCCGTCTGGATCACCGAGCCGCGTTCCAAAATTTCGACAAGCCGCGCGAGACGTTCAGTCCGGACGCCCAGAGCAAAACCGAAGCGACCTTTGTCCGCGCGTCGGTCCGATTGATAGACCGGGAACTCGCTGAGATTGCTGTCGATATAGAAGTCGAGTGGATTCTCCAGGTCTACCCCGGCATGTACGGCGAGATCGCTGGCGAGATCAAAGAAGTAAGGGTGAATGACAAAAGGCAGACGCAATACCTCGCGCTTCACATAGACAATGAGATGGCCGCGCCGCAGTTGCGTGAGCCTTTGAGTCCTGTGCTTTTGAATGAAGCCCATGCGGAGCAACGCTTCGATCAAAAACTGGTTCTTCGATGGCGTGGCTGTCTGCGACGGCCCGGCACTGACGATCCGAAGTTGGGCGTTCGACGCATAGCGTGCCCAGGATCGGATGCTCGTTAGGGGCCAGGCGACGTGCAAAGCCCCAATGTGGTCGGCGAGTTCCGGGCGTAGTTTGGTCTCGAAGACATCGACCGCTTCGCCTTTGCCAACCGCGCTGCCACGAAACGGGCAAGACCACTCGACGACGCGGGTGTCCTTGTAGGAGACCTCATAGAGACCTGTGAATACCGTTTCGCCGTGAGCGGGGGAGGCGAAACTCGCCCAATATCGGCCAGTACGAAACAGGGGCCGATTGCGCTTCTGAGTACTCTGGTAAAGTTCATAACCATCACGATCATTCCGCCAGAGCTCAAAGAGCGACATGCCACCCAGCCCACCGTCGGTGTGGTGGCGCAGTAGGCGTACCTCCTCCGGAGCTATCCTGGCAGAGCGCAGAAGGTCGTTGAATTCCGCAGCCATTCTCTTCCCGCCTTGTCTCCCTCTACGCCGCACGATGGGGGGTGATCCTACCTCCGAAATTCCCCATATTTGCGCGCCGCAGTAAGGCAATCCGCCAGGCTATTGGGGGTCATGCCGGAACCGGGCATTTGCCGTTGCAGGCGCAGCCGGATGTTGGTGACTCCCGGCTCCGAGAGATCGCAACTGTCGAGATTCAGGTTAAGGGCGCCTTCGATGCGCCGGCACCGCGAAACATAGCTGTCGGCCGTACGATCTCCGATTGTTCTCAGAAGGTGGTTCTTAAAATCTTCGCCCCGCATACAATTCCCCCGAGAAGTTGCATTCAATAGAACCCAAGAAACGCGTCGTCCTCACACTGTTTCGCCCCCGCCGTGGGTTACGATCCGAGATCCCGGAGTCTGACAGGTTCATATCCTTAGTCGCAGTCCTCCATCAGAAACAACCTCGACCCCGTATATGCTACCGCCCAACGTTCCCCATAAACACCGTGTCGACCACTACCCGCCGCAGCGCCAAGCGCAGGTCGGTCGCGGGATCGGGCTCGGTGTTCGACACCGCGTGCCTGCGTCTGGCGGTGGGGCGCCGGTGTCGGTGGTGTTGACCGCCAGGATCGCGGCGGCGTGGGCGGCGGGATCGATCAGCAGCTCCGAGGAGAACCCGCCCTGGTC
>JANYFU010000009.1 GCA_025359665.1 Caulobacteraceae bacterium | reverse complement strand
GCTCGGCCGCCGCCTCGGTTCCTGGAGGCTACAAGGCGCTCGTCTGCATCTATCTCTATGGCGCCAACGATCCGCACAACACGGTGGTGGCGACCGACACCGATTCCTGGGCGCGCTATTTCGCGGCCCGCAACACCGGCTTCGATCCGATCGCTCTGATGCCGCCCGGCACGGCGCCGGTTCCGGCCGGGCAGGTGTCGCCGGTTACGGGGCGGATTTCGGGACCCAACAAGCCCGAGTTCTGGGGCGGCGTCCTGCCCATCGTTCCGGCGACGCCGAAGCCGATTCCTCCGGCCACGGCGACATCGCCGGCCCGAACCTTCGCGCTGCATCCTTTCCTCGGACCCATCCAGTCACTGTTCAACCAGGGCCGCCTGGCCATAGTGGCCAATGTCGGCCCACTGATCCAGCCGACCTCCAAGCAGCAGTATCTGTCCCAGTCCGTTCCGGTTCCGCAGAGCCTGTTTTCGCATTTCGATCAGCAGGGCGCCTGGCAGGTCGGCCTAGGCCAGCCGTTCAAGGTCGGCTGGGGTGGGGCCATGGCCGACAAGCTGTTGGCTTCCAATGGCGCCAATCCGGTGTTCACCGCCATCACGCCGTCGGGTAATTCACAGCCGGGCGGCCTTTCTCTGTATCTGGCGGGCCAGACCGCGCGCGGTTATTCGATCACCACCAATGCGGTGCCGGCGGACGTGATACAGTCGATCGCCGGCCGGGTGCTGTTCACATCCGCTTCGGCGCCCGCCACGGTTTCCGGTCTGATCCAGAATACCTCGGCCACCAGCAGTTTCGCCAACGATTACGCCGCCGTGGTCACCCGGTCGATCAACGCCGCGACTCTCGTCAACGCCGCGGTCAGCGCGGGACCCGCGACCACCGTCCCGGCGGCGCCCAACTACGTCAATCCGTTCACCGGCGCCACGGCGGTCAATTCCCTCGCCCAGCAGCTCCAGGCGGTGGCCCGGCAGATCGCCGCCGCGCCGCAGCTGGGAATAAGCCGACAGGTTTTCTTCGTCAGCCTGCCGGGTTTCGACACCCATGCCAACCAGAACCTGGCCCATCCCGATCTTCTGGGGCAGGTGGCGCAGGCAATGCTCTATTTCGACGGCGCGCTGTCCAACGTCGGGGGCCGGGATCTAAGGGGGTCGGTGACGACCTTCACCGCCTCGGACTTCGGTCGAACCTTCACGACCAACGGCTCGGGGACCGATCACGGTTGGGGCTCTCACCAGTTCGTCATGGGCGGAGCGGTGAACGGCGGCGATATCTACGGGGACTTCCCGACCCTGGGCGTCGATAACGCCACCTTCACCAATCCCGACATGGCCGGCAACGCCCTGGTCCCAAAGATTTCCGTGGATCAGTTCGGCGCCACGCTTGGCGCCTGGATGGGCGTATCGTCGAGCGACCTCGCGACCATATTCCCCAACCTGCCCAGCTTCAGCCCGTCGAATCTCGGCTTTGTATGAGTTTCGATTCTTGGCCGCCGCAATCTGGTCGATATCTGTCATAATCGCTCGATCATCTGGCCGGTACGGTTGATGGCCCAGCGACGAGAATTCGCAGAGGCTTGATTACTGAACAACACTCGCGTTTCGGCGGGGCCACGATTATTCGCTGCAGTAATTTATTCCATCAAGCTTCACAAAATGTTGAATTAAACCTTCGAGCCGACGGAGGCTATTGACGTCGTCAGCTTTATGGAACTGTATAGCGATACCAACCGGCCAGGAGTTTGGCCACGCCAGGGGGGCGGTCGATGGCGAATTGTAGACGCGCGTGAGCGAACGGACGAGCGACAGTATCGCGCCAGCCGGGTTAGCCGCTCTGGCGATCGCGGGCGCCGTCGGCGGCGTCGCGGTGGTCTCCAAGACGATCAAGTCCTCGCGAGCGAGCGCGGCCTTGTCGTCGGTCAGCCCCTCGAGCGCGGCGCGGTTCCTGACCCAGGCCTCGTTCGGGGCGACCGACTCCTCGATCGCTGACGTGCAATCGGCGGGTTTTCAAGGCTGGGTCGCCAACCAGATGGCGATGCCGATTTCGGGATCACACCTGACTTTTGTCGAGAACCGCATCAATTCTCGCAAGACCCCGCCAAACAAACCCACCAAGGCGCTGCTGTTCAACGAAAGTTTTTGGCTGCAGGCCGTAACCGCGCCAGACCAGCTGCGCCAGCGGGTCACGTTCGCACTCTCCGAAATCTTCGTCATCTCGATCCTCAACGCGACGCTCCAATACGCGATCACCGGCGCGGCCACCTATTACGATATGCTCGCCGCCAACGCCTTCGGCAGCTTCCGCACGCTGTTGGAGCAGGTGACGCTGAATCCGATGATGGGTGTCTATCTGACATACTTCGCCAACCTGCCGGCCAACCCCGCGACCGGTCGCCACCCGGACGAGAACTACGCTCGCGAGGTGATGCAGCTGATGACGATCGGGCTATACAAGCTTAACCAGGACGGCAGCGTTCAGACCGACGGCCTTGGCAAACCCATCGCGACCTACTCGCACGATGACATCGCCGGTCTCGCTGCGGTGTTTACCGGTTTCAGCTGGTACTCGACCAACCCAATCGCCACCGGGCCCAAACAGACATTCTACCCAAAGCTCGGCCTCCTGCCCCTGGACCCCGCCGCGATCGTCAACCCTATGATCCCCTATCCAGTGTACCATCAGACGACGGCGAAATCCTTCCTGGGTGTCACCATCCCGGCCTCCACTACGCCCGATCCGCTCGGTGATCTGAAGATTGCCCTCGACGCACTGTTCAACCATTCCAACGTCGGGCCGTTCATCGGCAAACAGCTGATCCAGCGGCTGGTCACCAGCAATCCAAGTCCCGCCTATATCTCGCGCGTCGCCGGCGTTTTCAATGACGACGGCACGGGCGTTCGAGGCAATATCGGCGCGGTCGTCCAGGCGGTGCTGTTAGATCCCGAGGCCCGTGACGACACCGCCGCCACTAGCGACACGTTCGGCAAGCTGCGCGAGCCGATTGTTCGGGTCACCAACTGGGCGCGTGCGTTCAACGCGTCGTCGGTGACCGGCTTTTGGCAGGTCCCGAACACCAGCGACCCCATGCTGCTGGACCAGACCCCCCTGACGGCGCCGTCGGTCTTCAACTTCTTCGCGCCCGGCTACACGCCGCCGGGCACGAGCACCAACGCCGCCGGCCTCGTCGCCCCCGAATTCCAGGTGGTCAACGAGATTTCGGTGGCCGGCTATGTCAACTTCATGCAGTCGGTGATCACCAGCGGCCTGGGTCCCCCGCCACCGGGCAGCCGGATTCCAGACGTTCGGACCACCTATTCCAGTGAAGTTGCGCTGGCGAACAGCCCGGCCGATCTAGTGGCGCGCCTCAATCTGCTGCTCCTCAATGGCCAGATGTCGGCGGCGCTCCAGAACCAGATCATCAATGTCCTCGGTTCGGTCGCGGTCCCCACTGCGCCGCCGGCCGCGATGCAGACGGCCCTGACCCAGCGGGTTCAACTCGCGGTCTTCATGACCTTCGCGTCGCCCGAATATATCGTCCAGAGGTGAGGCGCCCATGACCACGTCATTCATCGACCGGCGCGACGTCATAAAGGCCGGTGGCGCGCTGACCCTGCTGGGCTCCGCCGGCGCCTTCGCGGCTCAGTTGGCCGCGGCGGGGGAGGCGGCCGCCGCGGCCGCCACCACCGACTATAAGGCGCTGGTCTGCGTCTACATGTATGGCGGCAATGACGCTCACAATACGCTGCTGGCCACCGATTCCGACAGCTGGAGCCGCTACTTTGCCGCCCGCAATACCGGCTTCTCGCCGATCGCCCTGATGCCGCCAGGCACGGCGCCGGTTCCGGTCGGTCAGGTGTCGCCGGTCACCGGCAAGGTGTCACAGCTCTACACGCCGGAATCCTGGGGCGGCGTGTTGCCCATCGTCCCCGCGACGCCCCAACCGATCCCGCCCGCCCCGACGGCCTCGCCGGCCCGCACGTTCGCGTTGCACCCTTTCCTCGGTCCCCTCCAGACCCTGTTCAATTCGGGACGCCTCGCGGTGGTCGCCAACGTCGGTCCGTTGATCCAGCCGATTACCAAGGCGCAGTACGTCGCCAAGAGCGTGCCGGTGCCCGCGAGCCTGTTCTCCCACTTCGATCAACAGGGCGCTTGGCAGGGCGGTACCGCGGCGCCCACCAGCGCGGGTTGGGGCGGCGCCATGGGCGACTACGTGTCGGGCATGAACGGCTCCAATACCGTCTTCACCGCCATAGCGGCTTCCGGCAACGCCGCTCCAGGCGGCCTGTCTCTGTTCCTGTCCGGACTGACCGTGCGTAGCTACGCGATCGCCACCGGCCCGGTTCCCGCCGACGTGATCGGGGCTATCCAGGGCTCCAGCCTGCTGACCTCGACCCTTGCCCCGTCGACGATCGCCAGCCTGATCCAGCCCACGGGCTCGACCAGCAACATGATCAACGACTACGGCGCGATCGTCGCGCGGTCCATCAACGCCGCCAGTTCGATCAATGCCGCGACGGCCCTCGCCCCCGCCACCAACGTCCTGACGGCGCCGGCTTACATCAACCCTTTCACGGGTCTGTCGTCGCCGAACGCCCTGGCGCAGCAGATGCAGGCGGTCGCCCAACAGATCGCCAACGCCTCGCGGCTGGGCGTGAACCGGCAGGTTTTCTTCGTCAGCCTCGGCCCGTTCGACACGCACCACAGCCAGAACCTCGGCCAACCCGATCTGCTGGGCCAGGTCGCCCAGGCGTTCGCCTACTTCGACAGCGCGCTCTCCAACATCGGCGGCGCCGATCTGAGGAACGTGGTGACCACTTTCACGGCTTCGGATTTCGGCCGCGGCTTCACGATGAACGATTCGGGTACCGACCACGGCTGGGGGGGCCACCACTTCGTGATGGGGGGGGCGGTAAAGGGCGGCGACATCTACGGCCAGTATCCAACCATCGGCATCGATGCGGGCAGCTTCAATAACCCCGACATCGTCGGCGCGACTCTTATCCCCAAGTATTCGGTCGAACAGTACGCAGCGACCCTGGGAGCCTGGTTCGGTATCTCCGACGCCCAGTTGGCGGCGATCTTTCCAAATCTGGTGAACTTTTCCACGGCCAACCTCGGCTTTATCTAAAACCTAATTTACCGGCCCCTCTTAGTCGCCCTTCTTATTCGGCTTGACGCAACCTCGCTTCGGCGTAGGCTCAGGTCGAATTCTCCGGGGAGTCCCGCCCAAGGGACTGAGAGGCCGCTGACGCGGTGACCCGTCGAACCTGATCCGGGTCATGCCGGCGAAGGGAGGGAACGTGGGCGCGGCTCCGGATTCGATTTCACGCCCAGATCGGTCCAGCCTCGCGGCGTCATGGCCTTCCCTCAACGACAAGGCCGCATGCCATGAACATCCAGACTCAAATCCCCACCGGCGCCATTCCAACCGGAGAGCGCCCCGGCTCCCGAAAGGTCTACCAGCCGGGTGTCCTGCATCCGTGTCTGAGGGTGCCGTTCCGGGAGGTGGCGGTGCATCCTTCGGCGGGGGAACCGCCGGTGACGCTCTACGATCCATCCGGCCCCTACACCGATCCGGCCGCGACGATCGACATCAAGCTCGGCCTTGAACGCCCCCGCGAGGCCTGGGTGCTGGCCCGCGGCGACGTGGAGGCGGTAACCGCCCGGCTGGTCAGGCCGGAGGACAACGGCAATGCCAAAGGCCGCCATCTGGCGCCGCAATTCGTCTCCGACCGCCTGCCGCTGCGCGCGCGACCTGGTCGGGCGGTCACCCAGCTCGAATACGCCCGCGCCGGGATCGTCACCGCGGAAATGGAATATGTCGCCATTCGCGAAAACCTGCGGCGCGAGGCGAGTGACCCCTTCATCCGGGACGGCGAAGGCTTCGGCGCCGAAATCCCCGACTTCATGACACCTGAGTTCGTGCGTTCCGAGGTCGCCAGGGGCCGCGCGATCATTCCGGCCAACATCAACCATGGCGAGCTCGAGCCGATGGCCATTGGCCGCAACTTCCTGGTCAAGATCAACGCCAACATCGGCAATTCGGCCGTGCTCTCAAGTGTCGAGGACGAGGTCGACAAGATGGTCTGGGCGATCCGCTGGGGCGCGGACACCATCATGGACCTCTCGACCGGGCGCAACATCCACAACATCCGCGAGTGGATCATCCGCAATTGCCCGACGCCGCTCGGCACCGTGCCGATCTATCAGGCCCTGGAAAAGGTCGGCGGCGTCGCCGAGGACCTGACCTGGGAAGTGTTCCGCGACACGCTGATCGAACAGGCCGAGCAGGGTGTCGACTATTTCACCATCCACGCCGGGGTTCGGCTGGCCTATGTGCCGCTGACCGCCAGGCGGGTCACCGGAATCGTCTCGCGCGGCGGCTCGATCATGGCCAAGTGGTGCCTCGCCCACCACCGGGAGAGCTTCCTGTATGATCACTTCGAGGACATCTGCGAGATCATGCGCGCCTATGACGTCTCCTTCAGCCTGGGCGACGGCCTGCGTCCCGGATGCATCGCCGACGCCAACGACGCGGCTCAGTTCGCCGAGCTGGAAACCCTGGGTGAGCTGACCAAGGTGGCCTGGAAACACGGGGTGCAGGTGATGATCGAGGGGCCAGGCCACGTGCCGATGCACAAGATCAAGGCCAATATGGAAAAGCAGCTGAAGGCCTGCCACGAGGCGCCTTTCTACACGCTCGGGCCGCTGACCACCGACGTCGCTCCGGGCTATGACCACATCACCAGCGCCATCGGCGCGGCGATGATCGGCTGGTTCGGAACGGCCATGCTCTGCTACGTCACCCCCAAGGAGCACTTGGGCCTCCCCGACCGGGAGGACGTCAAGCAGGGGGTGATCGCCTACAAGATCGCCGCCCACGCCGCCGACCTCGCCAAGGGGCATCCGTCGGCCAGGACCTGGGACGACGCACTCTCGCGCGCGCGGTTCGAATTCCGCTGGGAAGACCAGTTCAACCTGGGGCTCGATCCGGAAACCGCCCGCGAATTCCACGACGAGAGCCTGCCCAAGGAGGCGCACAAGACCGCCCATTTCTGCTCGATGTGCGGCCCGAAGTTCTGCTCGATGAAGATCAGCCAGGAGATTCGCGACGCCGCCGCCGGCCAGAACGACGTGGCGGTGGTCGAGGCGGGCCTCGCCCAGATGGCCGAGAAGTTCAGGGAAGGGGGCGGCGAAATCTACCTGGAGGCGAAGGCTTAAGTAGTCCCGTCCTGGGATTGCGGGCTTCGTCGCTATAGGGTTCGGCCTGGGAGACCTTGATGACAGCCTGGGCGACGCTGAAACGGGAATGGCGCTATCTTAGCGGTCTGATCCGAACCCTCCTGCGGATTCGCTCGATTTCGCCGTCCTCCACTCGCCTGATCTGCGATGATCTGGAGGCTGCGGCCGATCGCTGGCGCGGGCGGACGGCGATCCGGTTCGAGGGCGCGTCCCTCACCTACGGCGAACTCGACGCCTTGGCCGATCGCTTCG
>JANYFU010000489.1 GCA_025359665.1 Caulobacteraceae bacterium | reverse complement strand
GGAGAGCCCGACTCCCGGATCTGGGCCTTTGCGGTCGAGACGTCGGCGGTGATCATTACCAAGGACGAGGATTTCCCCCGTCGGAGAGCCGTCTCGTCCGATGGTCCAGTGATCATCTGGATCAGGCTCGGCAATACTCGCGTAACGGCGCTGCTTAGATGGTTCGAGGCGGTTTTCCCGCGCGTGATCGAGGGTTTGGAACTGGGCGAGACCCTGATCGAAGTGGCGTGATCCCGAACGATCGAACCGGCTCGCGTGTGATCAATCAATGGGAGCGGATCGGGTGCGAGCGCGACGGTCACCGAGACTCGCCGAGTTCGCCGAGCAGGTCAGGTTGTGGTCGAGATCGGCTGCGGAATGGAGGTCGGCGGCTTCGCCCTCGCCAGCAGTTCCAGCCAATCGGTCGGAGGATCGCCGCCGGCCAACTGGCGGGCGAAGACTGCGTAAGGGTCGGTCTTCGCGCCCGCCTTTCGAAGTGTGTTCTCGTCATTCACCCAGGCGATGATGATCACCTTCGACCCGCTATCAAACCGAAAGAACAGGCGAAATCGCCGAAGGAATTTGGCTCGCCGCCACCGACGGTTGGTTTCCCCTAAGGTATTGCCTTGCCTGAATTCCGACGCCTCGGGGTCCATGGGGATTTCGTCGAATACAAGCCGCCGGATTCGTTCAAGCAGCTTGGCCTTGGGATGGTCCCGCCACGCCTTCGGCTCGGCTGTCTTAAGCGCGCTCACCTCCTCAATGAGAAGATCGAAGCGGGCGTGAAAGGCGGGATGGAAAAGCAGCGTCCAGCCATTGCGGACCTCCGGCTTCATGCGGCATCGTCCATGGCAGCCTCTCCTTCGCGCCCTGTATGCGCACCTTCCGAGACGTTTGGAAGGACTGCACCGGCCACCGGCCTAGACAAATGTGTCTGGGCCTATAGGTCGTTAGCGGGATTGGTCGTATATTCGCACGTATCTGGAGGTGACCATGGCCGACGACACTGCTCTCTTTTCCGGCTCGGTGACGACGACCGGCCGTTCCGAAGCGCTGCGCCTGGAGAAGTCGTTTTTCCGCGCCAATCCGGAATTCCGGCAACGTGCGAAGGTGACGGCGCGCATGGTTGGCCCTGGCCATGTGTTGGTGACGGTCGAAGGTCAGCCCGTCGATGCGCTCGAGCCCGATCCGCTCGTGTCGGCGTTTCTCGCATTCCTTGAACGCGACATGCTGTCGGACCCATCGCGCTTGGCGCCGGCGCCCGCCGGTCGCGCCGAGGCGCTGAGGACCCTGCTCGAGGGGGTGACCGTCACCGATGAAGACCTCATCCCCGACGACGTAACTTTTTAGTTCAGTCGAGTCCCTGCTCGGCCGCGTCGAGTGTTGATCGCCCGGTCTGGAGCGCCTGATCGCGTGAGCCATCCTCCCTTGTGCGGAGGCGGGGCGGTTGTCATACTACGGGTATGAAAGTTGCCGTGTCGATCCCGGATCAGGTTTTCGCCGAGGCCGAAGCGCTGGTGAAGCGGTTCAAAACTTCGCGCAGCGAGCTCTATAGCCGCGCCCTCGGCGCCTTCGTCGGCCTGCATGCACCAGACCGCGTGACCGAGGCCATGAACGAGGCCCTGGACGCGGTCGAGCCGGAGCCCGATGGTTTCACAGCCGCGGCGGCGCGCCAGGCGCTCAGCCGCGCCGAGTGGTGATCGCACAGGGCGAGATATGGTGGGCCGATCTGGGCGAACCCATTGGGTCGGCGCCAGGCTATCGCCGACCGGTCGTCGTCGTTCAGGGCGACGCGGTCAATCGCAGCCGGATCGGAACCGTGGTCTGTGTGCCGCTGACCAGCGATCTGAAATGGTCGGACGCCCCGGGAAACGTGCTCCTGACCGCGAGGGCGACGAGTTTGGAAAAGGATTCCGTCGCGAACGTCTCGCTCGTTGTCGCGCTGGATAAGCGCCAATTGACCGAACGTGTCGGCAAGGTCTCGCCCCGCAGGCTGGAAGCGATCCTGTCGGGGATCGACGTCATTCTGGGGCGCTAACCCTAGCGCGCGGCGGCTGCGAGACGCTTCGCGGTAGGCCTCAAGGCGCGCAGAACGGCAGACGCGCGACCGCCTCCCATGGCCCCTCCAGATAGCGCCAGACCCGCAGCGCCTCGGCCACGACGTCGAACGGCTCGAATTCCAGTTGCAGTCGCTCCAGCAGGAGGCGGGCTTCGGCGGGGTCGGCCTTGTTCTGGATCGTGATGTGGGGCCGGAACGGCGCGCGATCCTGCGGGGTCAGCCATGGAGAGAAG
>JANYFU010000563.1 GCA_025359665.1 Caulobacteraceae bacterium | reverse complement strand
CCGTCCGATCGGCCAGTCGGTCCGCGCGTCTGCCGGCAGCGCGCTCAAATCCACAACCATCGGAAGATGCAGCCCCTCGAAGACGGCCCCCGCGCCCGGCGTGGCGATCAGCGGCTGGAGATCCTCCGGTCGCAAGGTGGGCGCGTCCACGGCCAGTATGAGCGCCCGCACACAGCCCGACGCACGCAGGACGGCCGCGCCGGCGAGAATACCTCCAACCGGACCACCGCCTGGCGTCTCATCGGCCACATGCGGCAGACCGTAAGGAAGCCCCCCGACGGAGAAGATCGGTGTCGCGCCGGACGCCGCCGCGAGGGCCGCGACCCGATCCACCGCCGTGACGCCCAACCAATCCACCGTCGCCTTGTCGACGCCCATCCTGACCGAGCCGCCACCGGTGAGCACCAATCCACCCAGACGAGGGCCGTGGGCCAGCTAGGCCGCGCCCATCATGTGTTCGAAGTTGCGGTGATAGAAGCCGGCCTTGGCGTCCTCGTCCAGGCCTCCGAAAGTGCGCTCGAAACGGCCGATCGGATCGTCGGTGCCTTCTGGATGCGGATAGTCGCTGGAGAACAGGAACAGTTCCGGTCCAGCGTCGCGGATCATCTGGCCGACATCCTCGCCCGGAAACGGCGTGAAGCGAACGGCGCGGCGGATATAGTCCGACGGCTTCATGGTCAGAGAGGCGACGGTGGTGTCGCTCTTGCGGAACACCTTTTGGGCCATGTCCAGCCGCCGCAGGAAATCGGGAACCCAGCCGGCCCCCAGTTCGATAACGCCGCCGCGGAGTTCGGGAAAGCGTTCGAACACGCCGTCGAACACCAGGGCGCTCAGGAACATCTGCGGCGCGAACGGCAGGACCATATAGTCCTTGACCCGCAGGTTCTCGCCGCCGCCCAGCAGATCGGACGGACGAGGCTTGCCGTTGTTCTCGTAGGCCTTGGGCAGGACGCGACCGGCTGAGCCGATGTGCAGCATAAATGGAACCTTGGCGTCCGATAGAGTCCGCCAGATCGGATCGAAATCTTCATGGCCGGGGGAAGCCTCGCCGGCCGGGCTGGACGGCATCCAGAAGGCGCCGATACCCAGCCGCAGACCCTCCTCGACCTCGGCCAGAGCGCGCGCCGGGTCGCTCAGCGAAACCTGGCCCACGCCGATCAGCCGCGAGTCCTGGCCACAGAAATGCGCCATCGCCCTGTTGTGCGCGCGAATGCCGCCGTAGAGCAGGTCAGGGTCGGCGGCGTTCAGATATTGGGTGCCGGCGAAGGTTGAGAACACCAGCTGGCGGCGGAAACCCAGGTCGTCCAACGCGCGTCCGCGCTCGGCGACGTCGAAGGCCCCATAGGCGGCCCAGCCTTTGGGGCCGGCGATCACATTGTGGTCGATGGCCGCGGTGCGGGCCGGATCCTGAATGCGGGCCTCCACCTTGCGGATGAACTCCAGGGTGGCGTTTCCCGCGGCGCCCAGGGCCAGCGGCGGCAGCCGATCGCGAATATCCGGGTCGGCGAACCGGGTCACCCAGTCCGTGGTTTCCATGATGTGGCTGTCGGCGTCACAGCAATCGCGGCCCGCATAGTCCATGGTTTTCTCCAAATCCGCCCCCGATCTTCGCCGGGGCGTTGGTGGAAGCTAGCCCGCTCCCTGATGGCGCGCAATCCATGGTCAGGCCGGCCATGGCCTCCAGGAATCGGTTTGGGCTGGCCACCGGCGGCGGATCGCCAATGATCAGGCCGCCAAAGAAACCCGCGCCGGCCGAGGCGCTGGTCACGGTCAGGACCGTTCTCAAGGCCAGCAATCCGCCACTCTGCAGGCTGGCGATGGCGCCGAGATCCACCGCCCTGTTGGTGAACCAGGCCTTGGCGGCGGACCCGGACGCGAAGGTCTGTGTGAGCAGATCGACGCCATTGGCGTAGACATCGAGCGTCACACCCGTGACGCCCGCGCCTAGCGCCGTTCCGCCGTAGAAGCCGACGATCAGGTCGGCCCCCGCGCCAAGCTTGGTCGCATCGACGGTCTCATCGATTTCGCTGCTGACCGTCTGGCTCGCCGCGCCGCCGGCCGAATAGGCCCCACCCAGTTCGCCGATCGCGAAGAATACCGGCTTGGCGCCGAAGGCCGACTTGATGGCTGGGTTGGCGTTCAGGATCGATGACACGCTGGCCGTGCTTGGAGCGCCGGTCTCGACCGCGAGGGCTTGGCCGACCACGGAGAAGGCCGGCGCGGCGGCGGCGATCGTAACGGCGGCCTTGGCGGTGGCGACGCCATCGACGGCGCCTTCGGCGGTCGCCGAGACCGACCGGATCAACGATCCCGGCGCCAACGATGTCTGAGCCGTCGCCGAATAGGCGCCGGTCAGGCCAGTCGCCGTGGTCGTGGCCGTCGCTGCTCCGGCCTTGACCGCACCCGAACCACCAATGGCGGTCGCCTTGCCGGTCACCACCCCGGCTCCGATCAGGGTCAGGGTCGCGGTCGCCGCGCCGCCCTTGCCGCCCACGGCGCCAGCGCCACCCGCCCCGCCGTCCGCCTCGACTTCGCCGCTGACGCCAAGGCTTTGAGAAAGACTGGTGGTATCGTTGAAAATGAGGTTGGAGGTCGCCGCGCCGCCGGCGCCGCCGGTTCCCGTGTCACTGGCGCCGCCACCGCCGCCGACCGCCGTCTGCTTCAGGCTCAATTGTCCGCCGTTGGTGTGTCCGGTCACCGTGTTGGACAGCATCGACGCTCCGCCGGCGCCCCCACCCGCGCCACTGGTCCCGTCCCCGCCCGAGCCACTGATCGCCGTGGCCCCGACCGTGGTCGCCGCGGCGGCGAGGCTGACACCCACGGCAGTTGCCGTGGCCACGCCACCGGCGCCGCCAGATACACCCGTTCCGATGCTGCCGCCGCCGAACCCACCATAGCTGGTCGCCTGAACCATCACCGTGTCGCCGGCCGATGAACCGGAACCGCCCGTCGAGGTCCCGCCGCCGTGGGAGCTGGACCGGGCGCCGGTTCCGCCGCGCTTGCCGATCGGGTCCCCGCCCCTGGCGCCGCCTCCGGGCGCGCCGGCGATCGCCAATACCGACAGGGATCTGGTGGCGGTGATCGTGGCCGCCGCCGTGGAGAGGCCGCCCGATGTCCCTGTATCGCCGAAGCCGTCGCCGCCGGAGCCACCCAGGGCGGCGACCATGGTGTCGACATAGAGGCT
>JANYFU010000543.1 GCA_025359665.1 Caulobacteraceae bacterium | reverse complement strand
GCAGTTCGAGCCGGTACCCCAGAAACTGGAAAACGTCCGCTTCGTCGCCGGCAAGCCGCTGGAGAGCGAAACGGTGATCGCCGCCATCGCCGACGGCGAGGCGCGCCTGAACGGCTCCGGCCGCGTGCTGGTGCGCGCCTCGGGCACCGAACGGCTGATCCGGGTGATGGCCGAGGGTGATGACGAAAAGCTGGTGGGCCAAGTGGTCGGCCAGATCGCCGGGGCGGTGCGGGCGGCCGCGCAGGCGGCATAGGTCAAACTTTTGCGGTTCGCCCGGGCGCTTCATTCCAAGGGGGTTGGGTTGTCGGGGTCGCCGCCGTTGGGATAGAGCCGCGTTCGGCCGGGGGTGTTGAACACCGACCAGTGCGGCCGCCTGGGTGGGCCGTCGTGGGCGATCCAGTCGTCTCCGACCCAGCGGCTCATATCGGGTGAGAGACCTAAATCCCCGCAGAGACGCTCGACGGTTTCCCGCAGGGGGCGGTCCTCGATATCCAGATAGGCTTCGTCTTCGCCCAGGCGTTCCAAGAGCGCTTCCATCAGGTCGCAGTAGTCGCTCTCGGTCAGGGCCTCGCGGTCGATAGCGGTGGAGACCCTATCGTTGACGATGCGATGGGCGGCCTGGGACCGCTCTATCGAGCCGGTTTTCTCGCGATGCTTGCGTTCGGCCTTGCGAGTCTCACCGGCCAGGAACTGGCCCGATTGCAGGGCGCGCAAGGCTTCGTCGGCCTTGGTCTCCAGATTGAGGGTCAGGCGGACCGTGCGGGAGATTTTCGCGAAGGCCTCGGTCGGGTCGAAGCGCGGGGATCTCGAGGCCGGAGACTTTGCGGAAACGGCATTTTCACCGTTAGTCACTGTATCTACGGTGGCGGCGACACCGTCCGCGATGACGCGGTCGTGCAGAGCCTCGGTAATATCCATCCCGATCTGGGTCAGGCGTTCGAGGATACGTAAACGGCGGCCGGCGCGAAGGACGGCAGGGCCGAACAGGTCCGCATTATCGTTCGCAGCCACATCGTCGTCGGACGATGTGGTGAATAGCAGTGGGACGAAATCGGTCGCGGCGTCGGGCATTGGAACAAATATAGAATATTGCAAATTGAAAATCAAGGGGTGACTTGTAATATTGCGTGCCGCATCCGACTTAAGGCGACAGGCTCCGATCCGGGCATGGTCGTGGAAGTGAGGGGTTCCATTCTGACGACCTCCGTGGCGCGTCCAACAGAAGGGCTTGGCGGCTGCGGCCCGCGCGCTTGCCCAGGTAGACAACATAAATGGTGCAAAATATGTTATCAAAGCGTATGGCGCGCTCTGGGAGAATCTCGTGAACGTATCGATTGGCGAGCGCTGGGAGCAATTCGTGGAGGAGACGCTCAGGGCGGGGCGGTATGGCTCCGCCAGTGAAGTAGTACGCGAAGGGCTCAGATTGGTGGAGGAACGCGAGGCGAAGCTGCGAGCGCTGCGAGCGACGCTCAAGGCGTCCATTGATGCTGGCGGCGAAACGACCGACGAGCGGATTGACGCCGCGACCGAAGCGCGGGCGGCGAAGTTGAGGCTGACGGCCGTCGCCGATTGAGGCGGGCGACGTTCCTCGCTTCGGTTGAAACCGATCTGGTTGATATCTTCACGACACTGGCCGAGGCGAGCGGCAGCTTGCCGGTGGCGCGCGGCTATGTCCGGCGCCTACGGGACCATTGTCACCATCTCGCCGGCCTGCCCGGCCAGATGCGGCGAGCCCGACCGGAACTCATGGAAACCATTCAAAGCGTGGCGTTTGGAAACTACGTCATCTTGTTCCGCTACATCAACGGCCGGTTCGTGGTGGTGAACATCCTGTACGGTCGTCGAGACATCGAAGCGTTCTTCTCCGACGATGGCTGAGAAGCGGCAGACGAAGACACATATCAAGTGGCCGCAAGTCGAATTGCTCAGCTCGCAGCGCGGCTGTGGCTCAGCCGGCGCGGAACAGGCAAGCGCGGGGTGATTGTGGGGTCAGGCACGCCGTCATTCACGGATCGTCCCAGCTGTTCCTGGTTCCTTCTCTGGGAGTCATGAAGAGGAGCGTTACGCAGTCGGCCGGCGCCGCGCACGGTGAGCCGGGCGCCGCCAGCGAGAACGTAGATCAGTTCGTCGCCGGCGGAGTTCCCACGGGGGTTGGCCCTTGAAGCTGGCGACGCCGCAGTCGCAACCGTGAAATTCGAACGGTTCGATGGTGCTGTCCGGCGGTCCGGACGCATTTGCCAGATCGACCGGTGTCATCCTGGCGACAGCGGCCATGCTAAGGTCCCTGATGACGGTCATGAGCTTTCCTCCTGCATCGCCGCAAAACTGGATTCTACCCTGAGCCAGGTCGAACGTAACGACCAGCGCTGGCGACCTCGGGCGCCTTTGGATCATGACCATCTTTGTTCAGCGGTGGCGGTTTAGGTGAGGAACCACATTCGAGAACTGCGAGCGGGGCGGGGCTGGTCGCAAATCGATTTAGCAGAGCACCTGAAGGTGTCACCCCAGACCATCAACGCCATCGAGAACCTGCGTTATGATCTAAGTCTGCCGCTTGCTTTCGAGATTGCCGCCCTATTCGCGCTTCGGATCGAAGACATATTCGAGCATGAACCGGCGCGTAGCTGATGGTTGTTCCAGCTATCGATGGGCTCATGGAGCCTTGATGGCCAATCCCATCCGCAATATCGGCGTGGCGGCGTCCAATCGCCTTTGGCGTGGCCTAACGATGCTGCCAGACCTCGGCGGATGGCGCTTCTGCGCCTTGGTGGGCGGCGCCGTGCT
>JANYFU010000531.1 GCA_025359665.1 Caulobacteraceae bacterium | reverse complement strand
TGCCTATGAACGGCACTTCGGCGGCGGCTTCGGCCAGAAGCTGGCCCACCGTTTTGCCCCCGGTCATGTTGGTGCGTAGGGCTTCGGTGAGATGGGTCGGGGCGCCGAGGTTCAGCTCGCGCATCATGCGGGTGAATTCACGCCGGTCGCGCTTCCGCAGGCGCGGATTGGTCTCGATTTCGGTCCCGATGGTGGAGTTGGAGCGCCCCTTGTAGTCGTGCGCGGGAAACACCAGCGTGGCCGGATCGAGTTTGAGCAGCTTGCCGAACAGGCTTTCATACAGCTGGTCTGGATCGCCGGTGGGTAGGTCGGTTCGCCCGGTGCCACCGATCAGCAGGGTGTCGCCGGTGAACACTCGATCCCCGACCACCAGGCACATGGAGTCACGGGTGTGGCCCGGGGTGTGCAACGCCCGGATGCGCAGATTGCCGACCAGCAGCCTGTCGTCGTCGTCCAGACGCAGGGTGGCGTGCGGCGTCGGGCTGGACTGATGCATAACCAGGGTCGCGCCCAGCAGCGTCGACAGCTGCCTGGCGGCCGAGAAATGATCGGCGTGGGTGTGGGTGTCGATCACATAGCGGATGTGCAGGCCGACATGGGCGGCCAACGCCCGATAGCGATCGATCTGGCTGATCTCGGGGTCGATCAGCACGCCGCTCAAGGTCTCCGGACAGCCTAAGAGATAGGACTGACAGCCTCCGGTGGCGACCTGTTCAAATAGCATCGAGCCCCCTCCCCCTTTTTTCGTTTAGCCGTCGTAGAAAAACGCCGGGTGCAGGCCGATGACGCGGCGCTCGCGATCGGTGGTCGCCCTGGCGACGGCTTCAGCAGTAAGCTGGTTGTTCTCGGAGGTGGTCAACAGCCGCTGGGCGATATCGCGCCGGCCATAGTGGATCTGCAGGAAGAAGCGGCCGTGGTCGTTATCCGCCGCCGGCATCCGCCGGTGCCAGACATCCGACACGAACAGCCCCGCGTCCCCGGCCCGGGTGATCAGCGGGACCACGCCCTGGCCCTCATAGTCCAGGCCATCGTCCAGACCCCGCGCGCCCGGCGGCGCCCGGCCAGAAAGATGGCTGCCCGGAAGCACGCCGGTCGGTCCGTCTTCCAGCGCGCAGTCCTGGAGATAGACGTGCACGCCGATGGCGAACACCGGATGGGGTATCTCGGCCGGCCAGCGCACGCCCTCGGGAAGCGGCACATGCGGCCCGGCGTCGATATGCCAGTGCTGGCCCTCGCGCGATCCGGGATGACCGGCCGGATTGCGCCAGGCGGTGTTGGCGATCACGTGGCAGTCCTCGCCGATCAGCGGCTCGATCACCGCCAGCAGTTTCGGATTGGCCACGGCCTTCTGGGCGGCGGGGCTGCGGTTGAGCATCGCGTAGCGGAACATCGCCATGTCCTCCGGCCCTCGATTGCCGCGCATGTCCGGCGGGTCGCGTTCGAAAATGGCCGTGACCTCGTCGTGAAGTTCGGCGACCTCATTCTCGCTCAGCAGGCCGCGGATGATGGCGTAGCCTTCCCGCTCCAATTGCTCGGTTTCCGGGCTGGCCGGCTCGGCGCGGGTTTCCAGATAGGCGCGGCCGCGTCGAATCATGGCGTCTGCTCTCCTAAGGCTCGAAGGCGGCCCGGTCACCTTCCGCGACCAGGCCGCCAGTGGTGACCGACACATAAATTCCGCAGTTCATATGCCCATAGTGCTCGTACAGCGCCGCCACCAGTTCAAAATCCCGTTCGCCCGTGGCCGGATCGACGTGGGTCGCCGCGCAACGAACGATGGGCGAAAACACCTTTGCCGACACCTCGCCGATCGTCACCTCGGCCGCCCCCGCCTCGTTCTCGATCCAGGCCGGCCAGCCCTCGACATAGAGATTGGCGCGGAACCTCAGAGGATCGACCGGCCGGCCCGAGCGGGCTTCCAGGTCGCGGACGCTGGCCAGGTTGACGATCGAGACATGGCCATCGGGGTGGTCAGTGAAGCGATGGCCGGGGGCCTCAACCACCCTGAGAAGCCCACGCGCCTCGTCTCCCAGGAAGGCGGCCAGCCAGTCGGCGAAGGCTTCGCGACCCCCCTCATCGGTGAGCACGCCATGGAACGACTTCTGGCCCTCCGCCGATGCGCTCAGCACGCCGGTCGCCTCGTCATAGGCGGTGCGCGCCTTGGCTACCTGGGCGATCTTGGCCAGGACGGTGAATTTCTGCTTGGTGATCCAGGCAGGGTTTTGCGGATCGAAACCGGACGGCCCGTCCTCGACCGCGTAGAGCCTGTCGCACGGAAAATAACCGCCGGCCTCGAGACGGGCGCTCGGCAAGCGCTCGGGCGTGAAACCCTTGACGGGATGGCGCCAGAGGGACGCGATATGGCCGGTCATGATTTTCGTCCGCCCTTCAAGCTCGCAATCGACACACTCCCTATGGCCTCCTCCGCGCGGCCATGTAAATTGCCGTCAACGCGGTGGGCGAACCGCCAGACACCCAGAGGAAGCGCGACATGGCCTTGGATACGGCGGACACCGCGATCGATTTCGACCCCGACGCGTTGCGCGAGAAATACCGCCAGGAGCGCGACCGCCGGCTGCGCCCCGACGCCAACGACCAGTATGTCGAGGTCAAGGGCGACTTCAGCCACTATATCGACGACCCCTATGTCGAGCCGGGCTTCACCCGCGCGCCGCTGAC
>JANYFU010000484.1 GCA_025359665.1 Caulobacteraceae bacterium | reverse complement strand
CCACCGTCATCGAACCGTCATAAACCATCTTGGCGCTGGCCGAGGGACGTGACAGACTCCACGAATAATGGGGGAAACGACGGATATCACGCCAACCACGCCGCTGCGTTCCAATCAGGCGGTGGAGTTTCTGCGCGTGGTGCAGCAGCACCATATCCAGCTGTCGTCGATGGCCGACTTCAAGGCCAATGTGATCCTGGGCGCGTCGATCCTGATTTTCTCGACCTCGCTGAAGCAGGTTCATGATGGTCAGCTGTCCGTTCCGCTGATCCTGATGATGGCGACGGGCTTCATTTCCGCCACCCTGGTGGTTATGGCGATGCTGCCGGCCACAACGCGCGCGCACGATCCGGCGCCGAACCTGTTGTTCTTCGGCGCGTTCGCGCACATGCCGGAAGCCGAGTTCCAGACCCGGATGTTCGAGCTGCTACACGACGAGGAAAAGCTACACCACGCCATGGTGCGCGACATCCACCAACTGGGGCAGGTGCTGGCCAAGAAGAAATACAAACGGCTCGGTCAGGCCTATCAGATGTTTTTCTATGGGCTGATGAGTTCAGGCGCGACGCTGCTGCTCGAAATGGCGTGGAAGGCATTTCACAAGTAGGGACGGCTAACGACCGGCCCCCTCCTTTAGTCGGGTGCGTATCGATCAGGCCAATCGCCTATAGCGGCCTGACTATACGCGGATCGACCCACAGGAGCCGGCCATGGCCGACGGAACCAGCCCTCTCGAACAGGCCTCGCTATATCTGGACGGCGTCTACGCCTCGGTGATGGACGAGGTCACGGCCGGCGACCTGACCGTGATCGGCGAGATTCCCCACGATCTGAACGGCATGTTCGTCCAGAACGGCGCCAACCCCCGTTTCCACCCCAAAGCCGGTCATTCCTGGTTCGACGGCGACGGCATGGTTCACGGCGTCCAGCTCGACGACGGCAAGCCGGTGTTCCGCAGCCGCTGGATCAAGACCACCGGGTTGGCGGAGGATATCGCCGCCGGCCACGCCACTTATGTCGGCTCCCTGGCCAGGCCTGGCGCCGGCAAGCGGCACAAGAACGTCGCCAACACCGACCTTGTCTATCACGCCGGCCGGCTGCTGGCGCTGTGGTGGGAGGGCGGCGCGCCGCATGAATTGTCGTTGCCGAATCTGGAGACCAAGGGAACTTTCACCTACGGCGATACGCTGAAGGGCGGCCTGACCTCGCACGCCAAGATCGACCCCAGGACCGGCGAACTGTTCTTCATATCGTGGGGTCCGCGACCGCCGTTTCTGCAAGTGGGCGTGGCTGGCCCGGACGGCCAAGTCACCCGGCAGACAACCATCGACCTACCCGGCCCCCGGGTGCAGCACGACATGGCCATCAGCGACCGCTTCATCTGCGTGTTCGACTTTCCGCTGATGATGGATTTCAAACGCCCCGGTCAGGATTCGCTGGGGTTTGTGCTCAATGACGACGCCCCGACCCGGATCGGCCTGGTCGATCGCCACGACCCCACCGCTCCGGTGCGCTGGTTCGAGGCCGGCGGCTGTTTCATGTGGCACCTGTCGTCGGCCTGGGACGAGGGCGACGAATTCGTGCTGGTCGGCGCGCGGCTAGCCGGCGCCACGCGGGTCGACAAACGGGGCCGCGTCCATGACGACCTGCCGCTGGTGGATGGCGAGCACCGCTTCGACTCGCACCCGCACATGTGGCGCCTGAACCTGGCCACCGGCGCGGTGACCGAACGCCGGCTCGACGACGCCTATGTGGAGTTTCCGAGGGTCAATGACGCCAATATCTGCTCGGGCGCGCGCTACAGCTACATGGCGCGGATCAAGACCGACGAGAAAACCCTGATGGCCGATGGGCTGTTCAAATACGACCTGACCAGCGGCGCGCGGCAAGACCTGGCGTTTGGCGCCGGGCGTGTCGGCTACGAGGCCAGCTTCGCCCCCCGCGACGGCGGATCGGGCGAGGATGACGGCTATGTGGTGGGCTTCGTGACCGACCGGGCCGACATGACCAGCGAGTTCTGGATCACCCCGTCCAGAGCGTTCGCCGACGGTCCGGTGGCGAGGATCAAACTGCCGCAGAAGGCGCCACCCAAGTTCCACGGCCGCTGGCTTCCGGCCGCGACCCTGAAAGGCTGAAGACGACCCATGGAAAAGCAATTCGAGACCCTGAAGCTATCGATCGAGGCCGGGGTCGGACGCCTGACCCTGACCAACGGCGCCAAGGGCAATCCGCTGGGCCGCGCCATGGGCCGGGAGCTGCGCGAGGCGGCGATCATCCTCGATGAGGCCCGGGACCTGCGGGTGGTGATCCTCACCGCCGAGGGCAAGAACTTCTGTGTCGGCGGCGACCTCGACCTGTTCGCGGCCGAGGACGACCTGTCTTCGACCGTCAAGACCATGACGGCGGATTATCACTCCGCGTTGTCGAAACTGATGCGCATGGACCCGCCGATGGTGACCGCCGTTCAGGGCGCCTGCGCCGGGGCGGGCGTGGCCCTAGCGGCGCTGGGCGATATCGTGGTGGCCGGCGCCGGCTCGCATTACACAATCGCCTATACCGCCATCGGCTTTTCCCCCGACGGCGCCTCGACCTATGTGCTGCCAAGGCTGATCGGCGTTCGCCGGTTCCAGGAACTGGCCCTGACCAACCGCCGCGTCGCCGCCGAGGAGGCCGCCCGGATCGGACTGGTGACGGAGGTGGTGGACGATGACGCCCTGACCGCGCGCGTCGAGACCCTGGCCGCCCAGCTCGCCGCCGGCCCCACCCGCGCCTTCGCCGCGACCCGCCGGCTGCTGCTGAGCACCTTCGAATCGTCGCTGGAGACCCAACTCGAATGGGAAGCCCGCCTGCTGGCCGAACAGTGCCGGACCGAGGACGTGAAGGAAGGCATCCAAGCGGTGCTGGGGCGGCGGCGGGCGGCGTTCACGGGGCGATAGGGCGGCCGCTCGACCATCTATGCCGCCAACTACGACGGCATGAGCGCGCTGCTTCTCTATCTGATGGAAGATTGTTGCCAGGGCCGCCCCGAAGTGTGCGGCCCCCTACCAACGGAGCGGCCGCAACCGGCATGACGACCGAGTGGGCAAGTCTC
>JANYFU010000472.1 GCA_025359665.1 Caulobacteraceae bacterium | reverse complement strand
CTTGAGGGCTGTGGTCCGCGTCTCCGCCTTCGTGAGCCAGTTGGCGTCATGCGCCCGAACGATCGCCTCCAGGCCCGCCCGATCAAGTCCCCCATATCGGATCATGATCAGGCTTAAACTTTGGAGGCGATCTGGCGCATCCAGTCCGGCGGGTCTGGGGTTCCATCGTTCGGGGCGTCAACGCGCGCGGCGCCGCCGATCGCCGCCTCGCGCATAAATTGCAGCGCGGCCCCCTTGGATCCGCGCTGCGCAGCCTGAGACAGCCGATTCAGGTTTTCGCTGAATTCCGGATCGCGGGTGGACGTCAGCCCGAACGCCTTCGACCTCAGAACCTGGTCGGCGCTGAGGCCGAACGTCTCCTCGTCAGGGCGGGAAATGACAGGAGCGCCGTTGCGGCCGTGATCGACCGTCAAGATGTTCGCGCGCTCAAGCGTACCCACCACCAAGGGACTGTGGGTGGTGAAGATGAATTGCAGGTTCTTCAGTTTGCGGGCGAGCTTCGGGATGATTGTCCTTTGCCAATCGGGATGGATATGCAGATCGATCTCGTCGACCATCACAACACCCCGGCTCTCCACCAGCTTCGCGCCTCTGGGTGCGCCCATGCATAGGTGATGCAGTAAATCTCCGACCCAGCCTATGTAGGCGCGGTAGCCATCCGATAGCGCCGAAAAGGGCACGCTTACATTGCGATGCTTGAACAGGTATTCGCCTTGCTCGATCTCGCCTGAAAATCGGATCGTCGACGGCGTCAGACTGTCTATCAGGCTGATGACCTGCCTATAGCCGCCGGGATTTTGAGTCCGCCATTCCGGCAGCCACGCATTTAGCGGCACAAGCGCGAAATGGTCCTCGAACAACGAGGCGACCCTCTCATATTTGAGCAGCCGGCTCTTGCGGCGGACGGCCAGGTCGGACGCTGACACGGCTTCGACGCGACGGGTCGCGCCATAGCCGACAAAGAAGAACGCTGTGCTGTTGTCGTCGTACATGCGCTCCCAAATGGGTCCTGGCTGCTCCGTGGTCCGCACGAATTCCACGTCTCCGCGGCGGTCGATCACGGTCTCAAGTTCCGCGCGAACTTCCTTGCCGGGTACGGGCCCGATGGCGCCGTCCTGGTCTTGAAGGACCAGGTCGGCCAGGATCGTCGCACGCTTAACCTCGCCCCGGTTTGAACGGCGGATCAAGGCGAATGGCCGATAGCCTGACGAGGCGATCAGCGGTGACAACAGGGCCAGGGCGGTCGCATCGAGGATAGTGCTCTTGCCCGCGCCATTGGCCCCCAGGATGACGTTCACGTTGGGCAGTCGTGGCGGCCACGGTCTGACGTCATTGAACGCTTTGTCGAGGTGGCGCTGCGGATAAAGCAGATCGAGCTTTGCCTTCCCAAAGGCGCGCAGGTTTTCAATTCGGAGGCTTCGGACATACATTCGGTTTGGCCATCGAGCTCGGCTACGAAGCGGCCACCTTACCAGCTTTGGGGCTTTTGTCGCCAAAGGCTCGGCACGCGCCCGCTCCAGATGCCGCTGCGCGGGGGGGGCCAAGTTGGGGAGCGCTCTGGGCCGGCAGACCGGCGGCGCTACGGCAGATCCTCGGTCCGAATGACGATAGACCCGTCTGGCTCCAGGCGTCCACGCGCATGTTTGCGACTGGCGACGGCCTCGATTTCACCGCGATGGGCCTGGAACGCGGCGTCGGGCCCGAGACGGCCGCCATCGGAGCAATGGTCGTCAAGCGCCTCGCGGCTGACAATGCAGCGAATGGGCTTTTCGCCATCGTCGCCCCAGAATACCGCCCCGCGTGGCGGTATCCTGCGAACACTTTGCCAGGATTGCGTATTTCGACGAGGTCAGCTTCCCCTGGAAGCCGTTCAGGAGCCGACTGACGATCAGCCGCTGCCGGTCGCCCAGTTTGCCTTCGGCGTGTTCATCCCAAAAGCGCGCCTTGGCGAGGACCGAGGCAAGCGTCGTCTCGGCGGAGTCGAACGCCCGATCGAGACAGCCCACGCACCGCGCAAGCAAAATCTCCGCTAAATATGCGGAGATAAAATTTCTAATCTCCGCAATGACTTGGTGGCGCGCCATGGCCCACTGATTCGGCGGTCCAATTCCTTTTCCAGCCCTGTATCGGTGACGGCGCCAGAGCGGGCTTTGAAAATCCCTGGCTTGCGGCGATGATGGCGACGCCATGCACGCCCTGATCGAACAGCACCGCGACGATATCGCCAAGTTGTGCCGTCGCTTCGGCGTGCGGCGGCTGGAGGTGTTCGGCTCCGCGGCGCGGGGTATGGACTTCGACCCCGCCAAAAGCGACGCGGATTTTCTGGTTTCGTTCAAGAACGATTCCGCGCGCGCCTCCTTCTCGCGGTTTTTCGACCTCACCGAGGCCTTGCAAGGCCTGCTTGGACGCCCGGTCGATCTCGTTAGCCCCGATGCGTTGACCAATCCTTATGTCGTGGCGAGTGTGAACCGCGCGCGCGAGGTGATCTATGGAGCGTGATCCCAGAGCCTATCTCTGGGATATTCAGCAAGCGGCCAAGGCCTGAACCCAGGTGGTTGTGACAGTGCTGCTGGATGAGCTGGGGCCACCCTGAACGCGTCCGGGGCGGCACGACCCTCAATCCCGCCAGCGAGGCGGTGCTGTATCACGAGGGGGCGGAGGGGCAGTTCACAAGCGATGGGAATCAATTGCCCGCGTTGTAATCGGGCGGTAGATGGTAGCCTCGGGCCTGAGCAGGGTCAGACGGACAGAGCCTATCGCGGCGCCAGGCTAGAATCTTCTGGTGTTGACTCCTTGCTGACATTTGGAGAGTCCGCTTTCGAGCTCTTGCATTAGCCGAACTTGGCTAAGAATTGCTGACTATCTATCGCGAATAGCTAGCCGACCTACGCTGGAAGACAGCTGCAAACCACTTCTAAATGGTGCGAAGACATCCGGGTCGCGAAGGCCGGCTTCTAGACCGCGGGTACCAAG
>JANYFU010000429.1 GCA_025359665.1 Caulobacteraceae bacterium | reverse complement strand
CCAAGGGCGCCCTGACCCGGGTCCGGCCATTTCGCAATCCGCATCATTCGGCCAGCATGGCCGCTCTGACCGGCGGCGGCCTGCGCGTGAAGCCGGGCGAGGTGTCGTTGGCTCATAACGGAGTCCTGTTCCTCGACGAATTGCCCGAATTCAGCGCCCAGGCCTTGGACTCGCTGCGTCAACCTCTCGAGACCGGAGAAGTGACGATAGCCCGAGCGAACGCCCACGTCCGTTTCCCCGCCCGGGTGCAACTGGTGGCGGCGATGAATCCCTGCCGCTGCGGCCACGGAGGCCTGGGCAAAGGCTCGTGCGGAAAAGCGCCGCGCTGTTTGCAGGCCTATCAGGGCCGCGTTTCCGGACCGCTACTCGACCGTATCGACCTGACCGTCGAGGTCCCGCCGGTGACCGCCGCCGATCTGGCCCTCCCGCCACCGTCCGAGGGAACGGCCGAAGTCGCCGCCCGCGTCGCCGCCGCGCGCGATATCCAGTCTCGCCGGGCCGAGACGGCGGGCGAAGGCGCCAGCCCCCTGAATTCCCGGGCGGAGGGCGCCTGGCTGGACCAGATCGTCGCCCTGGACGCCCCCGCCAAGGCATTGATGGCCAAGGCCGCCGAGTCCCGCGCCCTCACCGCCCGTGGCTGGACCCGAACCCTGCGCCTAGCCCGAACCATCGCCGACCTCGAGGGCGGCGGCCCGGTGCGGCGGGTGCATGTGGCCGAAGCGCTGATCTATCGGCGGATGGGGTTGGGCGGAGAGGGGTCCAACGAAACCGCGCACATTGCGCCCGCCTTCGGCTGACTGAGCGTGAAGACCGCGTTTGTCCGATGCGAATCTATGCTAATTTGGGTCATGGACCATCCCCGCATAGAGCGCGATCCCGCCATCATGGTCGGCAAGCCGGTGATCAGGGGTACGCGCATCACCGTGGACCTGCTTCTTCGCGATATCGCGAACGGGCTTTCCTTCGATGATATCACCGACGCCTATCCGCGCATTTCGGTCGAAGACATCAAGGCCGCCCTCGCCTACGCGGCCGATTTCGTCGCGGGCGAGGGCCTCGTCTCCGTCTAAGGCGGAGGCCAGTGCGATTTATCTTCGATGAATGCTGCCATCGGCTGTTCGCGACCGAACTGCGGGAGGCGGGGCACGACATTCGATATGTCGCCGATAGTGACTCGGGCGCAACGGACGAGGCGATCGCCAACCTCGCGCTTGAAGAGAACCGAATTGTTGTTACCGCCGACTACGATTTTGGTGAACTCGTCGTTCGTCACCACCGCCTGATGCCCGGTGTCATCCTCCTCGCGCCCAGCGCGCGGCCGATCGGTGAAAGAGTGAGCCGCCTCGTTCTCGCGGTTTCAAACCTTGGCGCCCGGCTTGAAGGCACGCTGACAATCATCGAGGACGAACGCCTCAGGTTCCGGCCGCTTCAATAGCGCCGCGCCCGATGGCTCTCATCAAGACCTCCGGCGGAGAAACTTCAGTCCCGACCAGTTCTCGTCCACCGCGCAGACCTTCACGTCGACCCAGCCGGTGGGCAGCATGATCTTGCGCACCCCGTCCTCGGTCAGAGACACAAACAGGGGCGAGGTCTTCTTTGGCCAGGAAATCCAGACCGCGCCGCCGGGTCTTGGCCATGACACCAGACGCTCGGCCATGGTGGCGAGATCGTCTCCGCTCGTGACAAAGGCGTGGACGAGGGCGGGATTTTCGGCCGCTTCGACGATCGTGGCCCCATCAGGCAACGGCCCAAGGAGACCCGCATAGTGAGCTGGGGCGTTCACCGGGCGGACGATGTCGCCCGGCTTGATCCCAAGTTTCTGAGACAGGGGCTTTCCAGAGTAACCTGTCGGCGAGACCATGAGACGGGCCTCCTTGGCGAGGGACTGTCAGTGTGGAACGTTGCTAGGCGTAGGGATCGACCGAGGATAACAAGGAACAAAATAACCACCAGCTGGGGAAACAGACATGGCGTTGAAGGTTGTGGGCTCCGGCCTGGGGCGAACGGGGACGAAGTCGCTGCAATCGGCGCTGAACCTGCTGGGCTTTGGGCCCTGTCATCACATGGTTGAGGTGTTCGCTCACCCCGAGAGCATGCCGCTGTGGATCGAGGCGGGGGCCGGCCGACCCGACTGGGACGCCATCTTCGCGGACTATGCCTCGATGGTCGACTACCCTGGCGCGGCCTTCTGGCGCGAGCTGGCCGACTATTATCCGGACGCCAAGGTGCTGCACTCGGTGCGCGATCCCGACCAGTGGTTCG
>JANYFU010000423.1 GCA_025359665.1 Caulobacteraceae bacterium | reverse complement strand
TCGATCACCGGCGCGGGCTTTCCATGCAGCGAGGCGTGATAGGCGTCCAGCGCCGCCAGCAGCCCGCCCAGGTCGGCGATATTCTCGCCCATGGTCAGCTTGCCCTGGACGTGGGCGCCGGGGATCGGCTCGTAGGTGTCGTACTGGGCCCCGAACCTGGCGGCCTCGACCTCGAATCGCTTGGCGTCCTCGGGCGTCCACCAGTCGCGCACCGTGCCGGTGTCATCGATCTTGCGGCCCTGATCGTCGAAGCCGTGGGTGATCTCATGGCCGATGACCGCGCCGATCGCCCCGTAGTTGACGGCCGGATCGGCCGAGGCGTCGAAGAACGGCGCCTGCAATATGCCGGCCGGAAACACGATCTTGTTCTCCAGGCCGCCGTTGTAGGCGTTCACGGTCTGTGGGGTCATGCCCCACTTCCTGTGATCGACGGCCTTGTTCAGGTCCGATAGCTGATAAGCCCATTCGAATGCTTCGCTACGTTGGATGTCGCCGTAGAGATCGGCCGGATCGATCTTCAGGCCGGAGTAATCGCGAAACTTGTCGGGATAACCGACCTGGACATCCATCTTGGCCAGCTTCTTCAGCGCCTGCGCCTTGGTGGCCGGCGCCATCCAGGCCAGATTGTTGATCCGCGCCGCCAGGGCGGTCTTCAGGTTGGCCACCAGATCCTGCATCTTGGCCTTGGCCTCGGGCGGAAAATAGGTCGACACATATTCCCGGCCCAGCGCCTCGCCCAGACTGCCGTCGACCAGATTGACGCCCCGCTTCCAGCGCGGTTGCTGGACCGACACGCCGCTCAGGGTCTTCTGAAACGCGAACCGGCTCTCGTCGAACCGCTTGGACAGATAGGGCGAGGCGCTGTCGGTGACATGGAACGTCTCCCAGGCCTTCAGCGTCTCCAGCGGTGTTTCGGCATAGATCGCGGCGATCTTCTGGACGGCCGTCTTTGGACCGACGATCACCTTTTCCTGGCCAGGGGTCCCGGCGGCGTTCAGGTGCGCGGTCCAGTCGATCTGCGGCGCATAGGCCTGGAGTTCGGCGACGCCCATTGGATTGATGATCTTGTCGATGTCGCGCTCGTCGACCTGCGTCCAGCTGGCCTCGGCCACCTTGGTCTCGAAAGCCAGGATCGCCGCCGACGTCCCGGCCGGATCGGCGTAACCGATCATGCCAAGCGTGCGTTCGATGTAGGCGCGGTAAGCCTCGCGCTGTGGCTTGAAAGCGTCGGTCAGATAGTAGTCGCGGTTCGGAAGGCCCAGTCCATCCTGGTCCAGATAAACCACATTGATCTCGGGGTGCTTGGGGTCCGGACCAACGCCGATCCCGAACAGCGACTTGCCAAAGCCGCCATAGGTCCTGGCCATCAGCACCGACAGCGCCGCCTTGTCGGTAACCGCCGCGATCCGCGCCAGATCGGCCTGCAAGGGCTTGGCGTCCAGCGCCTCCAGCCGCGCCTCGTCCATCCAGGCCGCATAGAGGCCGCCGATTTGCGCCGCCGTCGGCGTCTTGGCGTCCCGCGCGGCGGTTTCGATCAGGGTACGCAGCTGCACCTGGGTGCGGTTGAACACCTCGCGACCGGAGCTGGTCGAAGCCTGATCGCCGGGGATTTCCGCCTTGTCGAACCAGGCCCCGTTGGCGAAGCGATAGAAATCATCGCCGGCCGAGGCGGTCTTGTCGGCGCCGCTCAGATCGACGCCCCAGGCGCCATAGTGGGTCATCGCAGGCGGGGAGACGTCCGCCGCGAGCGCCAGGCCGGCGATGGAGAGCGCGGCCACGGAGACCGCGGCGAAAAGACCAGGACGCATTGAAAACTCCGAGGGATGAGAGGCGTGAGCCTTTGAAGATATGCATACATGAGGCTCAATCGCCCATCGTATGAAATTTTGGACAGACTGAATACGTGGTCACGAGCGACGGCGTTCCTGTTTCCCGACGCAAATTGGGGATATCCTGGAACACGTGACGTCTTCCTGATCGAAAGAAGCGGCGATGGCGGAGCCTGAACTCACGACGGTCCTGGTGCTGGGGCCAATGCAGCCGGCCCTGGACGATGACGGGCGTATCCTGGAGGATCCGCGCACCGCGCAACTGACCCGGCTGGTTGTGGCTATCGCCGCCGACCTGATGAAGGCCGAACCGGCGCTCGGCCAGATTGTCGTTGATCATCCCGACAGCAATAGTTCCGCCAGTATCATTCCTGGCATTCTCACCAAGATCGAGGCGGCCGATCTGGTGATCCTGGACCTCAGCGGTGGCTCCCAGAACGTGATGTACGAGCTTGGTCTCGTTCACGCTCTCGGGCTGCCCTATATCCTCACCACCAAGGACAGCCGCCCGCCGTTCTACGTGCGCAACAGCTTCTGTGTCGGCAGGTTCGAGCGCCTCGCACCGTACGATCCGCAATATAACCCGCATTTTCTGCTGCGCTCACGGATCCGGGATTTTCTGCACAGCCTTGGCGACAGTTCCGGCGCGGGCGGCGATCCGGACAGTTTCGCCACCAACCCG
>JANYFU010000408.1 GCA_025359665.1 Caulobacteraceae bacterium | reverse complement strand
TGAAGGCCGGAACGATTGACCCCACGCGGCTGATCGATCACCCACCATTTTAAGCTGGACCAGATCATCGCCGCCTATGAGGCCTTCGGCCACGCCGCCGACACGGGCGCGCTCAAGGTGATCATCGAAGCCTGAGTCTAGGCTACCACGCGGCCGATCCAGATCTGGCGGCTGCGGGCAAGCAGTTCGCCGCGGGCGGAAAACAGGGCTGTACCTGCGATACTTTTGCGGCCGCCGCGTTCGATTGGCCAAGCCACCACGACACAGGCCTCGCCCGCCGCCGGACGTCGGCGAATCTCGCAGGTCATGGTGCCCAACAGGCCGCCCGACCCACCTTTTTCAACCCAGGCCACGCTACCCGGGCAGTCCAGAGCTCCCCAAACCGCCTCGTGGCTGATCAGTCCGTCGGCGCCTCTGAAGTTGGCGTGCGGCGTCCATGGGCCGGCGACCACGCCCTCGTCCGCGCCGGCCAGCTGGCCGACGAACACCCGCAGGCCGTATCCCTCTTCGAGATCAGTGGCGCAGGTGAAGCAGACCGGGTGAAAGGTGCGCGCCAGACCGAAGAAGCCCCGGCCCGCGACCGTCGCCGCCTCAAGGCTTGGCGGCGCTGGTGGAGTGGAAAGGTCGGACGGATCGGCCGCCCGGCCTTCCGCGATCAGGTCGCCGCCGAGGCTCGTCAAACGCGCGACACCAGCCTCCACCGCGATCCGCAACGGCGTGTCGATCGGGATCGGCGCGCGCAACACCGCGGTCATCGTCGAGCCTGGCAGGCGCGAGGCCAGCAGGCCGCAGACATAGCCGCCATTTCCCGAATTGGGCGGCCCACGAAACTGTGGGGTGACAATGACCTCGTCTTCGAGGCTGGCGACCAGAACCGTCAAGGTCAGGCCACGGCCGCCTGGGGCGCCTTGGCCTCGCCGAGCCGACCAACCAACGACTCGTATTGCGTCCAGAGTTCGTCCGGCAGACGCTCGCCGAACCGCTCGTAGGCGGCGGGAATCAAGGCCGCCTCCTCGCGCCAGACTTCGGCGTCGACGGTCAGCAGCAGGTCGAGTTGTTCTTGCGTCAAAGCCAGACCCCCGACGTCCAGGTCGCCCACTTCCGGCAGCCGTCCGATGGCCGTGTCTCTGGCGCCGACGTCGCCCTCGAGCCGTTGGACGATCCACTTCAGCACCCGGCTGTTGTCTCCGAAACCCGGCCAAACGAACTTGCCCTTGGCGTCCTTGCGGAACCAGTTGACGAAGAACAGGCGGGGCAGCTTGGCCGGATCGGCGCCGGCGCCGACTTTCAGCCAATGGCTGAAATAGTCGCCCATGTTGTAGCCGCAGAACGGCAGCATCGCGAACGGGTCGCGGCGCAGTTCGCCTACCCGGTTCTCAGCCGCCGCGGTGCCTTCGGAAGCCACGTTCGAGGCCAGGAACACGCCGTGGTTCCAGTCGAACGCCTCGGTGACCAGCGGCACGGCGCTGGCCCGGCGGCCGCCGAACAGGATCGCTGAAATCGGCACGCCGGCGGGGTCCTGCCATTCGGGAGCGATCGACGGGCACTGGCCGGCCGGAGCGGTAAAGCGGGCGTTGGGGTGGGCGGCCGGATCGCCGCCAGGCGTCCAGGGGCGGCCCTTCCAGTCGGTCAGGCCTTCGGGCGGCGTGGAGGTCAGGCCTTCCCACCACACATCTCCGTCGGCGGTCAGGGCGACATTGGTGAAAATGGTGTTTTCCGCCAGGGTGGCGATGGCGTTGGGGTTGGTGGCGTTGCCCGTGCCCGGCGCGACGCCGAAGAACCCGGCTTCGGGATTGATGGCCCTCAGGCGGCCATCTTCGCCAAAGCGCATCCAGCAGATGTCGTCGCCGACGGTCTCGGCCTTCCAGCCCGCCAAGGTGGGCTGCAGCATGGCCAGATTGGTCTTGCCGCAGGCGCTGGGGAACGCCGCCGCCACATAGTGGGACGCGCCCTCGGGCGAGGTCAGCTTGAGGATCAGCATGTGTTCGGCCAGCCACCCCTCGTCGCGGGCCATCACTGAAGCGATACGCAGGGCGTAGCATTTCTTGCCCAGCAGGGCGTTGCCGCCGTAACCGGAGCCATAGGACCAGATTTCCCGGGTCTCGGGATAGTGGACGATGTATTTGGTTTCGCTGCACGGCCAGGCGACGTCGGCCTCGCCGGGCGCCAGGGGCTTGCCCACCGTGTGGACCGCCGGGACGAAAAAGCCGTCGTCGCCCATCTGGTCCAGGGCCGCCTTGCCCATGCGAGTCATGATGCGCATCGAGACCGCCACATACGGGCTGTCGCTGATCTCGACGCCCAGAGCACTGATCTTCGAGCCGAGCGGGCCCATGCAGAACGGCACCACATACATCGTGCGGCCGCGCATGCAGCCATCGAACAGCACGCTCAATTCAGCCCGCATGCCGGCGGGCTCGCGCCAGTTGTTGGTCGGTCCGGCGTCGGCCTGATCTTCGGAACAGATGAAGGTGCGGCTTTCCACGCGCGCCACATCCTTGGGGTCAGAGGCGGCATAGAAGCTGTTGGGCCGTTTTTGTGGATTTAAGGCCTTGAATGTGCCGGAGCGGACCATTTGGCCGGTCAGTGCGGTCCATTCCTCATCCGAGCCATCGCACCAATGCACCCGGTCCGGCTTGGTCAACGCCGCGATCTCGCCGACCCAGGCGATCAACCGCGCATGGCGAGTCGGCGCGGGCTCAAGGCCGGGAATGACGCTAGTATCAAGGGCGGCGCTACTATCGGGCATCGATCATCCACTTCAGGGCCACCCATAGGCGAGAATACGGGTGACAGTTCACAGCTTCTCCTAAGCCGCGGAGGGGCTCACCGCAACGATCCGTTCAACCGTTCCAGGGCCGCGGCGCCTGGAATAAGCTGCGCGTCGGACAGCGAATTCAGCGGCGTTTGCACCGTGGAGAGGTGGTGGTGCAAGTCCTCTGCGTCAGGATTGACATAAATGAGGCCCGTCAGGATTTCGCCCTTGGCCTGATGAGTCTGCAGGCGCAGCGAGGCGGCGATCTTGTCGGTGGGGTCATAGTCGCTGGGGAGTTTGCTTAGCTTCAGGATCGAGCCGTCATGCTGCGTGACCAATTCGACCGCGCCCGGCTCATAGTCGACCACGATTTCCTGGCCGTCCTCGATTACGTCCAGTCGGTTGACCGCCGCGTTGTGCTCGCGCACGAAATCGAAGCTTTTGGTCGAGCCCTTGTGGTTGTTGAACTGGATGCACGGCGAAATCACGTCGATGAACGCCGCGCCACGGTGATGGATCGCCGCCTTAATAAGTGGCACGAGTTGGGTCTTGTCGCCCGAGAAGCCGCGCCCCACGAAGGTCGCGCCCAGTTGCATCGCCAGACCGACCAGGTCGATGGCCTCATCGGAGTTGACGACACCCTTCTTGGATTTGGAGCCTTTATCCGAGGTGGCGGAGAATTGCCCCTTGGTCAGGCCGTAGACGCCATTGTTCTCGACGATATAGGTCATGTTGACCCCGCGCCGGATCGAGTGAGCGAACTGGCCCAGGCCGATCGAGGCGCTGTCGCCATCGCCCGAAACCCCTAGATAGGTTAGCTCGCGGTTGGCCAGATTGGCGCCGGTCAGGACGGACGGCATGCGGCCGTGTACGCTGTTGAATCCGTGCGACGCTCCGAGAAAGTAGTCTGGCGTCTTGGACGAACAGCCGATGCCGGACATCTTGGCCAGCCGGTGCGGTGGCAGGTCGAGCTCGAAACAGGCCTGGATGATCGCGGCCGAGATCGAATCGTGACCACACCCAGCGCACAAGGTAGAGACTTTGCCCTCATAGTCGCGCCGGGTGAACCCCAGGCCGTTGGGTTTGAGCAGCGGATGATGCAGCCTGGGCTTGGTGATGAAGGTCATTCAGGCGCCTCGCTGGCCCAGTTGTCCGATCGCGCCATCATCGACCTGGTGATCTCTCCGGCGATGAACCGGGCGGTGATCGGCGCGCCGTCGTAGTTCAGAACCGCGATCAACTTGGCCGGGTTCACGTCTCCCTCGACCATCAGCAGCGTGCGCAGCTGACCGTCGCGGTTCTGTTCGACCACAAACACCGTTTCGTGCGCGGCGATGAAGTCGAACACCGCGTCGCTGAACGGAAAGGCCCGCACGCGCAGGGCGTCGATATGAATGTCGGCGTCTCTGAGCGCCCCAAGGGCCTCATGCATGGCCGGCGTGCTGGATCCGAAATAGATCACGCCGAGGGACGTGCGCCGCAAGGCAGGCCGTGGGACCGGGCCAGGCGTGAGCGCCTTGGCGGTCTCGAACTTGGCCAGCAGCCGCTCCATGTTGGCCACATAGACCGCTCCCTCCTCGCTGTAGCGAGCATCGGGATCGCGCGAGGTGCCTCGGGTGAAGTAGGCGCCCCGGCTTGGGTGCACGCCCGGCAGCGTCCGATAGGGAATGCCGTCGCCATCGACGTCGCGGTAGCGGCCAAACGGTTCGCCCGCCTCCAACGCCTCGAAGGTCATGATCTTGCCGCGGTCGAGCCGGCGCGAATCGTCCCAGGTCAAAGGCCGGCACAGCCACTCATTCATGCCGATGTCGAGATCCAGCATCACGAACACGGTCGTCTGAAGCCGGTCGGCCAGATCGAACGCCCGCGCGCCCATCTCGAAGCACTCGGACGGGTCTTCGGGGAACAGCAGCACATGCTTGGTGTCGCCGTGCGAAGCATAGGCCGCGGCCAGGATATCTGACTGCTGGGTGCGCGTGGGCATTCCCGTGGAGGGACCGCCCCTCTGGACATCGAAGATCACCGCCGGAATCTCGGCAAAATATGACAGGCCGACGAACTCCTGCATCAGCGAAATACCGGGTCCGGAGGTGCAGGTGAACGCCCTAGACCCGTTCCAGCCGGCCCCGACGACGATGCCTATGGAGGCGATCTCGTCCTCGGCCTGGATGATAGCGTAACGCGCCTCCCCGGTATCCGGATCCGTCCGATACTCCTGGCAGTAGCCGGCGAAGGCTTCGGCCAGCGACGTAGATGGAGTGATCGGATACCAGGCGCACACGGTGGCCCCGCCGTAGACCGCGCCCAGGCCGGCCGCGGCGTTGCCCTCGATGAAGATGCGGTCGCCGACGGCGTCGGAACGCCTGACCCTCAGGCCCATCGAGGCCAGCAACGGCTGGGCGCTCTCGCGGCCAATCGCCAAGGCTTCCAGGTTGGGCCGGATCAGCCTTTCCTTGCCGTCGAACTGCTCGGCGATCAGCGTGTCGGCGACGGCGGGGTCGATGCCCAGCAGGGCTCCCAAGGCGCCGACATAGATGACGTTCTTGAACAGCTGTCGCTGGCGGGGGTCGGTATAGGCGGCGTTGCACAGGGCCGTCAGCGGCAGGCCCAGCAGCGTCAGATCTTCGCGAAGGGCCTCATGCGGCAACGGCTTGGTGGAGTCGTAGACCAGATAACCACCCGGATCGATCTCGGCCAGGTCGCGAACCCAGGTCTGGGGATTCATCGCCACCATCAGGTCGACGCCGCCGCGCCGGCCCAGATGATCGGCTTCGCAGATCCGCACCTCGTACCAGGTCGGAAGGCCCTGAATGTTGGAGGGAAAGATGTTTCGCGCCGCCACCGGAACGCCCATCCGCAGGATCGACTTGGCGAACATGCCGTTGGCGCTGGCGGAGCCGGAACCGTTCACGTTGGCGAACTTGACCACGAAGTCGTTCACCGACTGAATGGCGCGCGCTGGTCGGAGCATCGTGGACGGCTGGATCAATTGCTGCATGCGCCCTCCGCGTGCGTCATGTTGAGCAGAAATTTTTGCATGTCCCAGGCCCCTGTCGGGCATCGTTCGGCGCACAGGCCGCAGTGCAGGCAGACGTCCTCGTCCTTGATCATCACTTTCCCGGTCCCCAGCGGCTCTGAGACATAGAGGTCCTGGGTCAGGTTGAGGGCCGGGGCGGTCAACCGGGCGCGCAGATCAGCTTCGTCGCCGACCTCCGTGAAGGTGATGCAATCCATCGGACAGATATCGACACAGGCGTCACACTCTATGCAGGTCGGTTCATTGAAGACCGTCTCGATGTCGCAATTGAGACAGCGTTCAGCTTCCTGAAACCCAGTTTCCCCGTCAAAGCCAAGTTCGACCTCAATCCGGATGTTGGCCAGGGCGTCTTTCTTGCTGCGCTGGGGCACGATGTGACGATGCTCAAGCGAGACGTCGTTGTCGTAGCTCCACTCGTGGATACCCATCTTCTGGCTGACCAGGGTAACGCCCGGATCGGGCCGCACGATCGGATCCTCGCCTTGGCAGAACCGATGAATGGAGATCGCCGCGTCGTGACCGTGGGCCACCGCCCAGATGATGTTCTTGGGTCCGAAAGCGGCGTCGCCGCCGAAGAACACCTTGGGATGGCTTGAGGCGAACGAGATCGGGTTGACCACCGGCATGTCCCAGCCGTCAAACTCCAGGCCGATATCCCTCTCGATCCAGGGGAACGCGTTCTCCTGGCCCACCGCCACGAGCACGTCGTCACACTCGATATGAACCTCCGGCTCGCCGGACGGCTCCAGGCGGCGCCGGCCCGCGTCATCGACCACCGGACGCACTTTGTCGAAAGTCACCCCGGTCAGGCGTCCGGCTTCGTGGGTGAAAGCCTTTGGAACCAGGAAATTGAGGATGGGAATATCCTCGTGCATGGCGTCTTCCTTTTCCCAGGGCGACGCCTTCATTTCCGCGAAACCGGACCGCACCACGACCTTGACGTCTTCGCCGCCCAGGCGGCGCGAAGTGCGGCAGCAGTCCATGGCGGTGTTGCCGCCGCCCAGCACGATCACCCGTTTGCCGATCTCCTCGACGTGGCCGAACGAGACATTCGACAGCCAGTCGATGCCGATGTGGACATGGGCCCTGGCTTCCTCGCGGCCAGGAAGGTCGAGATCCCGTCCGCGGGGCGCCCCGGAACCAACGAAGATGGCGTCGAAATCCTGGGCCAGAAGCGATCCGAGGCTTTCCACCCGCTCGCCCAGGCGCATCACTGGACCAAGGCCGGTGATATAGCCGATCTCTTCGTCGATCACGGTTTCGGGCAGGCGGAAGCGCGGAATCTGGCTGCGGATCATGCCGCCCGCCTTGGCGTCGCCGTCGAAGATCACCACTTCGTAGCCCAGCGGCGAGAGGTCCCTGGCGACGGTCAGCGAGGCTGGTCCGGCGCCGACACAGGCGATGCGCTTGCCGTTGTTTCCCGACCGCCGCGGCGGCAGCCGATCCTGGATATCCTCCTTATTGTTGGCCGCCACGCGCTTGAGACGGCAGATGGCCACCGGCGCGTCTTCGACCCGCGCCCTTCGGCAGGCCGGCTCGCACGGACGGTCGCAGGTCCGCCCGAGAATCCCCGGGAAGACGTTCGACTTCCAGTTGACCATATAGGCGTCCGCGTAGCGGCCACCGGCGATCAGCCGGATATACTCCGGAACAGGCGTGTGGGCTGGGCAGGCCCACTGACAATCCACGACCTTATGAAAATAATCCGGGGACCTGATATCGGTCGGCAGCAAAGCGCCAATCCCTCCGTTTCGTTTCCCGCGCCGCTGGCGCGACCTGCTTGAGTCGTTCCGGCGACGAAACGTTGCGAGGTTTCTATGGGCAACGTTGCGGTGGCGCCAGAGTCTTGGCGCCGCCCGTCCGTAAGGTATTTCCTGACATCGACCAAAGGTCTGTCAGGGTTTTCGCCAATCCGTCGCCGTGGCGCCGTAGAGGGCGATGATGTCCTGAAGGCGCTGGCCGACAGCCTCGACCCGCGCCAGGCTCGCCCGACGCCAGGTCCGGTCGGCGGTGACGACGGCCGCCAGGGGCGCGCCCCCCAGACCATAGGCCGCCCGAGCCGCATCGAGCGAGGCGCGGGCGGTGGCCTCCGCGCGGCCCAGAGTCGCCAGGCGTTCCTCGTCTTGGGCCAGCGCCGAGAGCACATCGGAAACCTGCACGAAGGCGGTGATCACCGTCAGCTGATAACGGGCCAGGGATATTCTCGCCTGGGCCTGGGCGGCGCGACGGTCGGCTCTGATCGCGCCGCCGTCGAACAGCGGGGCGCTGATCTGAGGCCCGAAGTTGTACGCCGAGGCTCCGAAACCGAACAACGAGCCGGGCGTCACTCCCTCCTGGGAAAACCCCGCCACCAGGCGGATATCCGGATACAGCCGGGCGGTCTGGACGCCGATGGCCGCGGTGTCGGCATGCAGGTCGGCCTCGGCGGCCTGAATATCGGGGCGCGATCTGACCAGCGCCGAAGGCAGAGCCACGGGTATCGTGGCCGGCGGCTTGAAATCGTCGACCGTGAAGTCGGGGGGCGACCATTGTCCCGGCGACTCGCCGACCAGCAGGGCCAGGGCATGGCGCGCCATCGCCAGTTGCTGGGCGAGCGGTGGCAACAGAGCCAGATCCTGCTGCAGCTGCAGCTTGCCGCCGAGCCCGGCCGACGGCGAGTCTCCGCCCACCGCCTCCGCCTTGGCGAGAATATAGATCGATTGGCGATCATCCTTGGCGACACCTTCGATGGTCTCGATCTGGAAGCGCAGCGCCGCGATCCTGGCCGCCTGCAACGCCACATTGCCCGTCAGTGCCAGATAGGCGGCGTCCGCCCGGAACCCCTCGGCCTCGGCCTTGGCCCGCAGCGACTCAACCCGCCGCCGGCCGCCACCGACGAGGTCGAGGTCGTAGCTGACGCTTGGGCCGATATTGAACAGGCTGATGGTCGGGCTGGGAAAGCCGGCGAAACCGAAGGCGGAGGTATTGATCCGCTCGCGCTGGAACGTCGCGTTGGCGGCGGCGGCCGGACCCAGAGTGGCGCGTTCGCGCTCCGCCTGCGCCCTGGCCTTTTCCAGGGTCGCCACCGACGCGGCCACGGTCTGGTTGTGAGCCAAAGCCCGGTCCATCACCGCGTCCAGCGCCGGCGAGCCCAGCGCGCGCCACCAGGGGCCGGCGGCGCGGGCGTCGGTCGTCACGGCGGCGAGGGTCGGCGTCTTGTCAGAGCCGCCCGCGTAGCCCGGAACGGTCGGCGGCGCCGGAGGTTTGAAGTTCGGACCCACCGCGGCGCAGCCGGCGAGCGACAGGGTGGCCACAAGCGCCAGCCGGAACGCCAATCCCTTGTCCCGCGTCATGGCCGCTCAGCGACCGGCGACGGCGCGGCCCGGAGCGCGCACATCGACGGTGATCTTGGCCGACAGTCCGGCGCGGGAAACGACTTCGGGCGGCGCCTTTGAGAAGGCGATTCGCACCGGCAGGCGCTGAACCACCTTCACCCAGTTGCCGGTGGCGTTCTGGGCCGGCAGCGGCGAAAAGCTTGAGCCGGAACCCGGACTGAAGCTCGCTACATAGCCGTCGAGCGCCGGGCCGCCCAGGGCGTCGATGCTGATCTTGGCCGGCTGGCCGACCTTCATCTTGGCCAGCTGGTTTTCCTTGAAATTCGCTTCGACCCACGGATCGCCCGACAGCAGATAAAACACTGTCTGCGCGGGGTTGATGTAGGCGCCCTTCTGCAACTGATCGACCCGGGTGACCACGCCATCCACCGGCGCGATGATCACCGTATGCAGCAGATCAAGCTGAGCCGCGTCGACCGCCGCCTTGGCCTGCATCACCGAGGGATAGAGATCGGCGGATTTGTCCGCGCCGCCCAGACTGGCCATGGCGGCCTCGTTCTGCTGGCGCGTCACGGCGACCTGGGCCGCGGCCAGGTCGGCGGTATGGCGGGCTTCGGACGCCTGCTGGCGGGACGACACGCCCGCCTCGACCAGCGCGGTCTGGCGATCCGCCTCGCGGACCGCGAAGTCGCGGGTCTGTAGCGCCGAGCCCAGCAGCAGCTTTTGCTGATCCACGGCCGAGCGCAGGGATACCACCTGCAGCCGGGCCGCCGCCAAAGCCGCATCGGCGCGGTGCACGGCGGTGACCTGGTCGACCGGGTCGAGCTTGAACAGCACCTGGCCGGCCTTCACCCGCTGATTGTCAGTCACGTCCACCTCGATCACCCGCCCCGCGATGGAGGTGCTGATCGGCGCCTTGGCGGCCTGAATGTAGGCGTCGTCGGTGGACTCGGTCCTGCCGCCCGTCACCACCAGGTAGCCAACGCCCAGCAGAATGAGAATCGGCACGCCCAACAGCAGCGGCCAACGCCACCGCGCGAGACCGCGGCGCCGGGGCGGTATCGGATCCGATGCGTCAAGGCTGCTCATGTGCGCGGAACCTTCACCGCCTGGACGCCGCCGGTGGAATCGGCCAGGGCCACGCACCCCGCCAGGGAGAACAGATCCTTCGCCATGTTCAGCGCCACCTTTCCAATCGTCGCGGGCGAGGCGTGACCCATGCCTCGCGGCGCCGTCAAGCGCCTTGTGAACGACGATCACAAATCAAGCGCCGAACGCGAGCCGTATTTTCCGCAAAATGCCCACTCCGTCGATCGGTTGCGGCGCGCGCGCGGCGGTTTCCTCTGTCGTTGGGCAGGCCTAAGGTCCAAGGCGTGGCCGTGGCAATCGTGACGAGGGGGCAGGCATGGTTTGGGATCGGTCGCCGTGGATCCGGCTCGCGGCGCTGTCGGGGTTGATCTCCGTCGCCGCGGGGGCGTTCGCCGCCCATGGGATAGCCGATCCGGCCGCCAAGGAACTGTTGCGCACCGGGTCGCAGTATGAGGCCATCCACGCCCTGGCCACGCTCGCCTGGGTGGCTCTGGCGCCATCACGCGGCCCCGGCGCATCATGGCCCCCGGCCCTGTTCCTGGCCGGATCGGCGTTGTTTAGCGGCTCGCTCTACGCCCTGGCGCTGGGCGCGCCGCGTTGGACGGGAGCCGTGACGCCGCTGGGCGGGCTGTTGTTGCTGGCCGGCTGGGCGGTGTTCGCGTGGCGGGCGGGCCTTGCCGGAAGCGGCATTGGCCGTCACTCTGAATCATGAACGGGAGACACTGATGTCCACAACCCTGATGCCACCGGTCGCCTACGCCGAAACCAAGGGCGCGCGGCTGGCCTATTATGAGGTTGGTCCGCGCGAGGGCGTGCCGGTGATCTTCTGTCACGGATTTCCCGAGCTGGCTTTCTCCTGGCGTCATCAGCTGAAGGCCTTCGAAGCCGCCGGCCGCTGGGCGATCGCGCCGGATCAGCGCGGCTATGGCCTGACCAGCCGGCCCGAAGCGGTGGAGGCTTATGACATCGAGGCCCTGACCGGCGACCTGATCGGGTTGATGGATCATCTGGGCGTGGAAAAGGCGGTGTTCTGCGGCCACGACTGGGGCGGCATCGTCGTCTGGCAGGCGCCTCTGCGCTATCCAGACCGCGTCGCCGGCGTGATCGGGGTCAATACGCCGTTCATGGCCCGGTCGCCGGCCGATCCGATCGCCCTGATGCGCAAGCGCTTCGGCGAGGACATGTATATCGTCAACTTCCAGAAGCCGGGCGAGGCCGACGCGATCCTGGCCGGCGACGTGGCCAAGGCGATGAACTTCTTCATGCGCCGGCCCCCGGCTGATGCCCCACCGGCCAGTGGCGGCCTGGCGGGCGGCGGCGATAGCGAAGCTCCACAGAACAACTTTGCCCTGCTCCAGGCGCTGCAGGCCTGGGACCCAAGTTACGATCCCCGCGAAACCTTTCTGACCGACGAGGAGATGGCGTTCTTCGTGGACAGCTTTGAACGCACCGGCTTCACCGGCGGCATCAACTGGTATCGCAACTTCACCCGCAACTGGCAGCGCTCGGCGGCGATCGTCGACCATGTGTCCGCACCGTCGCTGATGGTCATGGCCGAGAAAGACGCGGTGCTGCCGCCATCGGCCGCCGACGGCATGGAGGCCTATGTGCCCAATCTGGAACGCGCCCTGATCATGGGCAGCGGCCACTGGACCCAGCAGGAAAAGCCGGATGAGGTTAACAAGGTAATACTGGACTGGATGGACAGCCACTTTCCGAAGTAGAACCCTCTATGGACCGCAACCCAGCCTTGAGCACAGCCACGCCGATGTCCGCCGGCGGACGGCGCGGCCTCTATGTGGAGACTGAACCGTTCGCCACGGGCTGGCTATCCACGGGCAGCGCCCACGAGCTTTACTACGAGGAGTGCGGTTCCAGGGACGGCAAGCCTGTCGTGGTGCTGCATGGCGGCCCCGGCGGGGCGATGAACCCGACCATGCGGCGGTTCTTCGATCCGGCTCGCTGGCGGGTGGCCCTTTTCGACCAGCGCGGCTGCGGCCGCAGCCGGCCCAATGCGTCGCTGGACGCCAACACCACCTGGGATCTGGTCGACGACATCGAGCGTCTGCGCCGGCATCTGGGCATCGAAAAATGGGTGGTGTTCGGCGGCTCCTGGGGTTCGACCCTGGCCCTGGCCTACGCCATCCGGCATCCCGAGCGGGTCGCCGGCCTGATCCTGCGCGGGGTGTTCCTGCTGACTCAGCGCGAGCTGGACTGGTTCTATCAGGACGGAGCCTCAATGCTGTTCCCGGACGCCTGGGCGCGGTTCCTGGCGCCGATCCCGCCTGAGGAACGCCACGACCTGATGGCGGCCTACCACCGCCGCCTGATCAATCCCGACCGCCGCGTCCAGGCCCAGGCCGCCGCCGCCTGGAGCCAGTGGGAGGGCGACACCCTGTCGCTGCGCGGTCCCCAGGCCCGCCCCGCCAAGTTCAGCGAGGTCGACTTCGCCATCGCCTTCGCGCGGATCGAGTGCCACTTTTTCACCAACAAGGGTTTCTTCGAGGAAGACGGCTGGCTGCTGAAGAATATCGCGGCGATCCGCGGCATTCCCGGCTGGATCGTCCAGGGTCGCTTCGACGTCGTTACGCCGCTCGAGAGCGCCTGGACGTTGAAACACGCCTGGCCAGAGGCCCACTTCGACATCATCTGGGATGCCGGCCACGCCTCGACCGAGCCCGGCATCGTCGACGCGCTGGTTCGCGCGACCGATCAGGCGCTGGCGTAGAAGCGTCAGCGGCTCGCCAAGCTGGAGCCCCCATCCCCGGCTTCGCCGGGACTTCCCCCAGAGGGAGAAGAGAGGCGCCCTTCTCCTCCCGATGGCTGGGGGAGGGGGACCGCGAAGCGGTGGAGGGGGCTCCAGCTTGGCCGCACGGTCCAGCCCCCCTACCCCCGCGTCACCTCGGAATACCTATGCACGCGCACCGACAGCACCAGCGCGAATCCCGCCATCATGGTGATCATCACCGTGCCGCCGAACGACAG
>JANYFU010000399.1 GCA_025359665.1 Caulobacteraceae bacterium | reverse complement strand
GCCAGGGCGCCGGCTACGCCACCAGCGGCTGTGATCACTTCGGGCTGAGCTTCGCCCCGACCGCCGTCCTGGGTAAGGTCAGCTATCACTGGAAGGTGCCGAACCCCGCTGCGCCAGGCACGCTGATGAACGCGGCCTGGACCGCCGCCACCCCCGTCAATCCCTACATGCCTGTGTTTGCTCCGGCCCCGCCGATCCCGGCCATGCCCGTCCAGGCCTACGTTCCCCCGCCGATCGTCGGAGCCCCACCGGTTGTCCATGCGGAGGCTGAAGCGCCCGAGAACCTGGGACCGCAATGGGGCCAGGCGTTCTGGGCCAAGACCTACACCTCGTTCAGCAAGGTTCCCGTGGACCTCGACCGTCTGCAGAAGAACCTTATCCCGCTCAAGGGCGGCAAGGGTAACCCCGTCACCATCAGTTGGTCACTTCTCCAGCAACGGCCCGCGGGCAAGCCCGGCGGTCGCAACCGGGTGGACGACGACAAGATGAAACACGGCGATCTCGCTCTGGTCCGGCGGTATGAATATTATCAGTACACAGGTGTCTATGACCCGCAGTCGCGCGAGGTGATCTGCGCGCCCGCCCTGGTCGCCGGAACCGAGCCTTGCGAGGGCGGCCCGCGCACCTACAACTACACCGATCCGGCGACCGGTCTGATCCACAAGATCGTGGAAAAGGGCAAGTTTCTCGGCGCCCACATGGACGGCTACAACGTCCCCTGACGCCGGAATTATCAAGGCTCCCTTCCCTTCAGGAAGGGAGCCCTTTTCCTTATGACCTGGCCGGCGCCGCCAGGAGGGCGTCGCGCTCATCGGGGCTTAGAACCCGCCAGCGGCGCTCGGGCAGATCACCCAACAAGATCGGCCCCACACGGACCCGGAACAGATCGACCACCTTCAAGCCGACCAGGTCGCACATCCGCCGGATCTGGCGATTGCGGCCTTCGCGCAGCACGATGCGCAGGCGCTGCTCGGCGATCACCGTCACATCGGCGAGCTTCAGTTGCCGACCATCCAGCTCCAGCCCGTGGCGCAGCAGGGCCAGATTGCGGTCGGTGATCTGGCCGATCACCGCCACGCGATATTCCTTTTCAAGCTCGGCGGCGGGACCGATCACCGCCTTGGCCACCACGCCGTCCTCGGACAGTATCAGCAACCCTCTGGAATCCATGTCCAGGCGCCCGACGGGAGCCAGGCGGGTGTCGCGGTCGGGGACGACCGGACTGTCGCCTATCAGGGACGCCCGGGTCAGCAGCCGCGCGGCGGGGATCTGGCCGGCTTCCGGCTGGGCCGAGACCACCCCCGCCGGCTTGTGCAGAATCACGGTCAAGGCGGCGCCGACGCCCGATCCGGCCGCGTCGGCCAGGGTCAGGGTCTGGCCCGTTTCGATCTTGCGGCCTGGGTCGGTCACCGTCGCGCCGTCGATCGAGACCAGACCCCTGGCGATCAGGGTCTCGGCCTCGCGCCGTGAACACACGCCGTTCTGAGCCAGCCAGCGGTTAACCCGCTGGGGCTCGTCTTGATCGTAGAGTCGGGTCCAGGCCATCGGCGATCCAGGCGGGCGGTGCGAACAGGGTGTAGACCCTACTCCATGAAGACCGCCGTGGAGAGATTCGATGTCGTGGTGATCGGCGCCGGGGCGGCCGGGATGATGTGCGCCATCGAGGCCGGCAAGCGCGGGCGGCGGGTGCTGATCGTCGATCACGCCGTCGCGGTGGGGGAGAAAATCCGCATCTCTGGCGGCGGCCGGTGCAACTTCACCAACACCAACACCGCGCCATCGGCGTTCCTGTCGCGGAATCCACGCTTCTGCATCTCGGCGCTCAAACGCTACACACCGTCGCATTTCATCGCCCTGGTCGATCGACACGGCATCACCTGGCATGAGAAGGCCCTCGGCCAGCTGTTCTGCGACGGCTCGGCCCGCCAGATCGTCGATATGCTTTTGGCCGAAATGCGCGCTGCCCGGGTGATGCTGAGGCTGGGCGCGCCTGTTCGGAACATCGAGAAGACCCTCGACGGTTTCGCGATGACACTGAACGGCGCGAGTATCGCCTGCGAGGCCCTGGTGGTCGCCACGGGCGGCAAGTCGATCCCCAAGATGGGGGCCACGGGCTTCGGCTACGACGTCGCGCGGCAGTTCGGCCTGGCGGTGGTGGAGACCCGCCCCGCACTCGTTCCCCTGACCTTCGAGACCGGTCTGCTGGAACGGCTCAAACCTCTGGCCGGCGTGGCCGTGGACGCCCGGGCGCGGCAC